>CAZWGW010000048.1:0-5077 GCA_964633565.1 uncultured Planctomycetaceae bacterium | reverse complement strand
GTTCGCCCGGCGTCCCGAGCGCGACGAGTCTGCCGCGGTCGAGGATGCCCAGCCGGTCGCAGTGCTCGGCCTCTTCCATCAGGTGTGTCGTGACGAGCACGGTGACGCCGGTTTCCCCGCGGAGCTGATTGAGGTAGCGCCACAGGTCGTGCCGCGCGCCGGGGTCGAGGCCGGTGCTCGGCTCATCCAGCAGCAGCACGCGCGGCGAATGCAACAGGCTCTTGGCGATCTCCACGCGGCGTTTGAGGCCGCCGGAGAGCTTCTCGGCGATGTCGCGCGTGCGGTCCGCGAGGCCCAGCCGCGCGAGCAGTTCGTCCGCCCGGTCGGCGAGCATCTGTCCCGCGAGGCCGTAGAGCTGGCCGTGGAATTTGAGGTTCTCGGCGACGGTCAGCTTGGGGTCGAGGCTGGGGCTTTGGAACGTCACGCCGATCACGCGCCGCACGGCGTCCGGCTGCGCCTTGACGTCGTGCCCGAGGATTGCGGCCCGACCTTCCTGCAGCGGGAGCAGCGTGGCGAGGATGCGGAACAGCGTCGTCTTTCCGCCGCCGTTGGGGCCCAGCAGGCCGAACACTTCGCCTGCGGGGACTTCGCACGTGATGCCCGCCAGCGCCTCGCGCTCACCGTAGCGGTGCCGCAGACCCTCGACCGAAATGGCAGGCGCGCCGCTCATCAGTGACCACCGCCCCCTCCCGACGACGCGCCCCCCTCTGTCCCCGTGGCGGGATGCTCCGATTCTTCCGCTCCCTCGCCATGTTCGGCCGCCGGGGCGACGATCCGCGCCTGGGGCGTCGACGGAGTGTAGTAGTGCGGGCCGATGTCCGGCGCGAGCGCCAGCGGGATGCCGCACGCAAGGATCGCCGTCGGCAGCAGCAGCACGAACTTCCAGCGCCCCTCGAACTTGAGGTGCATGAAGTAGCGCATCACGTATTGAGCCTTTGCGACCGCCACAGAGAGGACCAGCACGGCGACGAGCCGCCGGCTGAACGGCACGAAGTCGCATATGACCGACAGAATCGTGCACCCGATGAGCGCGCCGAAAATCAACCCGTAACGCACGTGCGGATGCGCGTGCTCAGCGTGAGGTGCCTCGGTGTGTGCTTCAGTCATGCTGCCGTCATACCCCCGGAATGATGTAAATCAGCGGGAACAGGAAGATCCATACCAGGTCGACGAAGTGCCAGTACAGGCCGGAGTTCTCGACCCATTCGCCCCACTGTTCATTCAGCGCCGACCCCTTGAGCAGCACGATGCCGAACAGGACCATCCCCACGATCACGTGCAGGGCGTGAAAACCCGTCATCAGAAAGTACGTCGAGGCAAAAATGTTCCCGTAGAGGATCGGCTGCGGGTGATGGACCGACGCCAGGACCGGCTCAAACAGCGGGTCTTTCCGCAATTCTCCGAGTTCGTGCTTGGCCTGTTCCAGCGTCAGCCGGTTCTCCGACAGCCGGTCCGCCAGTCCCTTGGGACCTTTTGTGGCAGGATCGACGGTGGCGTCGTGCAGCTTCAGATGGAGTCCCTTCCAGGCCTGGATCGGTTCCTTGTTCTCAACGAGGGTCGTCAGGAACTCCTCCCGCTCCTCCTTGGTCGCGCGCTCTGCAGCCGTCAGCTTGCTTTCTTTGTCCGCGAGGTCCTTCTGCACCTGTTTGAGTTCATTCTCTGCGTCGCTGATCCCATTCGCCAGGCTCTGCTTGACGTGTAACGGGTCATCGCCCGGCACGAGTCGGTCGACCCAGGCCGTCGACGCCTCATCCATCTCCCTGACCAGCTTCTCGACTGCCTGCGGTTCGGTCTCGGCGACGTGGCCCGGGAGGATGTCGTGCTTCCACTTCCCTCGGTACTCAATGGTCTTGATCCCCAGAAAGACACAGGCGAACACAAACGTCCAGGTCAGATTCTTGTACGCCCGCCGGAAATCGCGCTGGCCCATCGCTTCGTGGGCACAAACCACGCAATAGCTTGACCAGATCAGTACGAACGTGTTGATGCCGCCGGCCAGTATGTTGATGTGTGTGATATGAGTATCGGTCGGCCAGGCCGACCGCCCCTGGGCGTCCACCGACCCGAAATACAGCACGATGTACGTGCCGATGAACGCCGTGAAGAACATGATCTCCGTGCCCAGGAACAGCCACATCCCCAGCTTGGAGTTGGGAATCGGCAGCCCCATCTTGACGGCCGGTCGTGCAGGTGTGTGAGACATGTCGTTGTCAGTCGTCCGTAGTCAGGTGTTCTGATGAGGGATGAGAGATGAGTGATGAACGATCGCTGCTCCCTTGTCCCTCATCTCTCATCCTTCATCTCTCATCGACGCATCAGGCGTCACTGCAGCAGTCTCCAGTGATCGAACGTCAGCACCGCCAGCAGCGTCGGCAGGTACACGAGCGACACGAGGATCAGCCGCCGCGCGGTCTGCTTTGTTTCGCGGATTGCAAACCACAGCGACGCGCCCGCGTACCCCAGGCCGAGCACCAGCGCCGTCGCGAGGTACAGGTCGCCCCCCAGCCCCAGTTGCCGTGGCAGCAGGCTGACCGGAATCAGTGCCAGCGCGTAGCCGGCTGCGAGGCAACCGACGACCCGTTCCACGCGCGCCGCCGGGAGCATCCGCAGGCCGGCCCGTTCGTATTCTTCGCGGTATTTCCATGCGATCGCCAGGAAGTGCGGGAACTGCCACAGGAACAGGATCCCGAACAGCGCCCCCGCCTCGATCCCCAGCGTTCCGCCGGCGGCCGTCCAGCCCAGCACCGGAGGCAGCGCTCCCGGCACCGCGCCGATCGCCGTGCACAGCGACGTGTGCCGCTTGAGCGGCGTATACGCCAGGCCGTACAGCGCCAGCGTCAGGAGCGTCAGCCCCGCAGTGACAGGCGTCGAAAAGGTGAACAGGTAGGCGATGGCACCGGCCCCAGCCAGCGCGGTAAACAACAGCACTTCGCCAGGCAGCAGACGTCCGGCCGGCAGCGGGCGGTTCTCAGTCCGCCTCATCCGCGCATCCGTCGCGCGCTCCAGGTACTGGTTGAATGCGCTCGACGCCGCGGCCGCGAGACCGATGCCGATCAGCGCATGCACGAGCGCCGCCGTCCGCCATTCGCCGCGGCAACCGAGCGCATAGCCGACCGTCACGGTCAGCAGCACCATCACGGCGATGCGGGGCTTGGTCAGTTCGGCGTAATCGGCCAGGCGCGACCGCATGGCCGTCCAGACGCTTTCCACCGGCGTCTCGAACGTCTCCGGGGCCGTCCGTCCACGGACGGCGATGTCGGTCACAAGGCTGCTCATGCGGCGCTCCCCCCGACAGTGGTCGACACGAGCGACTGACCGAACAGCGGCTGCTCCTTCCGTTCGCTGGCCGCATCCACGCGAAACACGCGCACGGCGTGGACCACCGCCGTCATGAATACCAGCATGCCGACCACCGTGTGGGCCGTCCGCAGCGTCACCTGCTGGATCGAATCGGCGACCGCCACGTAGCCGTACGTCGCAAATCCGAATTTCGTGACCCATGCTCCGCCGCCGAGCGCCACCTGCACGAGCGTCGCCGCGAGCAGCAGCCACGCGGAGCGCCGCACCCACGGCACGCCGGCGCGATGCGCGAAAATGGTGTTCACGATCACAAACACGAACGACACAATGCCGAACACCAGGTGCTCATAGAGGCCGCTCCCCCGGTGCCGGATCAGGCCCCCGAGCAGGTACTGCGCCGCAAGCAGGCCGATCGTCAGCAGCGCGAGCGGCTTGAGGTGCGCGACGTCGGCGTCGCGGAACCGGGCGGGCGCTTCGATCCAGTTGCGGCTGAGCGCGGTGGAGACTCCGGCCATCAGCGAAAACCCGCAGGCTGCGAACGCTCCGTGGACCATCGCCAGCCCGCGCTCGTCGAGCCACACGCGGAAGCCGCCGAGCAGCCCCTGCACAATCACTGCCAGCAAAATGCCGACCCCGGCGAGTTTCACCCATCGACGCGGCTCGAACCGCGCGAGGACCGCCGCCAGCACGATCGACCACAGGCCGATGGCCATACCGGCGAGGCGATGCCCGTGCTCCAGGAACTTGTCCCAGTCGCGCGCGAAGTCGGCCAGCCACGGGTAGGTGACCATGAAATGCCCGTCGGACGTCGGCCAGTCGCGAAACGCCATCCCCGCATTCTTCGACGTCACGAGCGCCCCCGCCACGAGCGTGACCAGCGTCACGCCGACGGTCGCCGCGGCAAACCGGTGTCGGAACGCGTTGTAGGGGGAGGGAGGGGTCATTGCTTCGTTGCGGAATGACGAATGTCGAACGTCAAATGTCGAATGAATGACGAATGACGAATGTCGAAAGGCGTCATCTGGTGCCGGTCGTTCACAGCGGTTCGGATTTCGAGATTCGTCATTCCTTCGTCATTTGAATTTCGTCATTCGACATTCTTCAGGCATGTGCCGGCATCGGCGTCGGCGCGTGTCCCGGCGCCGGAGGTTCCGTCTGCATCCAGTAGTCCTCCTCACGGCCGGGCGCGGAGTACTCGTACGGGCCGCGATACACCACCGGCACCGTCTCGAAATTGCCGTGCGGCGGCGGCGACGGGGCCGTCCATTCGAGGCCGTTCGCGTGCCACGGGTTGCGGCCGCATTTCTCGCCGTAGAACCTGCTGTAAATGAAGTTCCCGATCAGCAGCAACTGCGCGAGGCCCATGACGATCGCGCAGACCGTCATGAACTGGTTCATCGGCAGCAGGTGCTCCAGATACGGGAAGTGGTACGGGTCGGCGTAGCGCCGCGGCATGCCGGCCACTCCCAGCAGGTGCATCGGAAAGAACGTCCCGTTGAACCCGATGAACGTGAGGACGAAGTGCCACTTGGCGCAGGTTTCGTTCATCATCCGGCCGAACATCTTCGGGAACCAGAACTGGATGCCGCCGAACACGCCGAACAGCGTCGCCCCGAACAGCACGTAGTGGAAATGGGCCACGATGAAATACGTGTCGTGGATGTAGATGTCGACCGGCACGGCCGCCATGAAAATCCCCGACAGCCCCCCCACGATGAACAGCGACACAAACGCCACACAGTTGAGGAAGATCGCGTTGAACCGCGGGCGGCCCCCC
>CAZWGW010000047.1:0-17531 GCA_964633565.1 uncultured Planctomycetaceae bacterium | reverse complement strand
TGGTCGTAGAGGACGACGTCGTTGTCGTCGACGTCGACCGAACTCATGACCGGGATCGGCAACTCCCAGAAGCCGGCGTTGTTGTACTTCGCCGAAGAGTCCAGTCCCGGAAACGCCCGGAAGTAGTCGCTCGCCGGTCTGCCGCTGGTCAGTGCGATCTCCGCCGGCAGAGGTTCTCCGCGGTAGTCAAAGTTGTTCAGCTTGTCCGTCAGCGCCTTGCGGGCCGCGATGCGTTCTTCCCGGGACGGCGTGCCGTCAAGCGACCGGTACAGCTTTGTGCGAATCGGGTCGGCTCCACCCGGCAGGCTGTACAGGACGAGCGCCACGTCGTCGCGATACTTCTTCAGGAACGGATTGACGACTTCGGCCGCGTGCCTGCGGATGAGGGCGTTCTTTTCGAACGTACAGCCGAAGGCGACGCCGGCCGGTTCGGGCATCTTCCATCCCTGACCGTCGTCGATCCCCCAGGGATGCACCATGATGATTGCGGTCTTCGCGCCGTCCAGCCGGTTCGGGACCTCGATGATCCCACGGGCGTTGTAGTTGAACCGCCAGGCGCGGACCGAAAGGTCGGCGCTGTCGTCGTCGATCAGGACCGGTGCTTCAAACCGGCGGAGTTCGTCGACCGGCTGGACGTATTCGGGGTAGTCGGCGAGGAGCGGCGGCGGATCCTTGAGCAGCGTCAACGCGTTGCGGTACATGCGCGTGGCGGGCTCGCCGGCGACGGCAGGCGACTGGACCAACGCGATCGAGAGCAGAAGGAACACTCCGCGCTGAATCTGTGGTGTTCGCATGATCGAATTTCTCCTGGAGTGGCACGGCTGTCCAACAGGGGTCGGGTGTGGCTTGAAATCGTATGTTACGAACGCACTCGACCCGCGATCGTATCCAGCGTCACAATCTCCGCCCGATCCCCCGCCTGCTGCACCAGGTCGCAGATCAGTTTGACGGTCTCAAACTGCGGGTCTTCCACGACCATGCACGACGGGTGACACAGCAGGTCAAACATGCTTCCCGTTTCAATCGCCCATTCCACCGACCGCCGCGTGGCCTTGAGGAAGTAATCGAGCTTCCAGTAGTTCGTCCGGAAGCCCCCCACGTCGCTGATCGGGCTCATCGGGATTTCAATCAGACCGGTCGGGTAGACGTACGGTTGCGCTTCGCTCTGCCCCCGCACGATGTCGACGTAGACGTCCTCACCCGGCTCCTGCATCGGCTCGCCCGCCTTGTGTGCCGGGTATTTCGAACTGACCCAGGTGAAACCCAGATCGAGCAGCATCTGCTGGATGTCTTCGCGGCCGTCCAGCCCGGTGGCAAAGCCTCCCGGCGTCCGGAAGCCGTTCGTCTCGATCCCGCACCGCTGTTTGAGCGCCTCGGTCGTGATGCGGATGTTCTCGCGAATTGCGTCGGCTGCGGACTTTCCCTCGACCAGCCACGGCGAGCGCTGAAATCGAAACTGTGTTTCGACCGCGGTCTTGGCGAGGACGTAGACGTGGTCATACGTGTGATTGCCGATCGCATGGCCGCCGGCCGAGATCTCCTTGAGCCAGTCGACGTCCGGCTGTTCAAGCACGCGACCGACGCAGAAGAAGTGCATCAATCCGCCGCGTGCCTTGACGATGCGGGCTGCCTCCACGGAGTACTGCTTCGTTGCATCGTCAAGGTTCCCCTTCTGGTAGTCCCACTCGGTCAAGCCGCGCCGCGGGTAATGGCGGCTCATTTCGAGATCGAAGGTGATCGCAATCTGTGCCTTGCGCGGGGAGGGTGCGGCAAACGCGCGCGGCAGACTCAACGATGCGGCCGCAGCGCCCAGAAACGTCCGACGCGAAATTGTTCGTCGATCAGCCATGGCGTCAACACACAGGAGAATTCAGGACAGTCCTCGAAGCCGAACATCGGCACGTCGAACACCCGTCGGCCTGAAGTTATGTTAGCGGTTGTCAAGCGCCGCCGGGATGCACGATAGCGCGCAAACTTTCTCGGGTTTGTCCTTGATTTTGTTGCGGCGACCAGGTAACTTTGTTTTGCAAAGCAACTCGGCACAGCGCCCGCCATGCATTTGTCTGAAGCCCTGACCCAGATCGGCGAGATCCGCAGCCAGGTGGAGCGGGCCGGCGTGTATCGCGGTTACCGCGCGGCGCCGGTCGCGGCCTCCGGCCTGATCGCCTGGACCGCCGGGGCCGCGCAGTGGTGGCTCATCGCAGATCCGCTCCGCGACATCGCCGTGTACCTGTGCATCTGGGTCTCCGCCGCCGTGCTGTGCCTGGTGGCGGCCGGTGGGGAGATCCTGTTTCGCTATCGCCGGACGGATTCCGAGACCGAGCGCGCCCGGACACGGCAAGCCGTCGGCCAGTTCGCCCCCTGCCTGCTGGCGGGGGGGCTGCTCACGGCCGTGGTGTTGCTGGCCGCGGCCGAGGCGACATGGCTCTTGCCGGGGTTGTGGTCTGTCCTGTTTTCCCTGGGGATCTTCGCATCCCTTCGCGTCGCGCCGCGCGGGATGGAGCGGGTGGCGTTCTTTTACCTGTTCTGGGGACTGGCTGCGGTCGTCTGGGCACAAGGGCCGTACGCGTTGTCTCCGTGGGTGATGGCAGTCCCGTTTGGCTGCGGGCAACTGCTGACGGCCGCGATTCTGTATTGGGAACTGGAACGTCCTGCCGCAGAGACCCGATGAGCAAGGTCCGTCAGTACATGGCGGCCGGATCGACGAGCAGAAACAACGAATGGCCCGGAAGACCAGCGACGAACAACACCTGGACGTGCAGCGGCCGGAAGCCGCCGGGCGCTTCGCCTACGACGGTCTGGACCGCGTCATTCACGAGAAGGCCCGGCTGGGGATCATGACGTCGCTGGCGACTCATCCCGACGGCCTGCTGTTTCCGGAGTTGAAGGAATTGTGCGCGCTGACGGACGGCAATTTGAACCGCCACCTGCACGTGCTCAACGAGGCGGGGTTAATCGAAGTCTGGAAACGCGGTGATGGCAAGAGGTCGCAAACGCTGGCGCGTCTGACGGCCTCGGGACGGCGGCAGTTCCTGGAGTATCTCACCGTGCTGGAGACGGTGGTCGCGGATGCACTGGTCGGGCCGGCTCCGGTCCCGGAAAAGCAACGGATGGTGCGCGAGGGCTGGTCCCCGGCCTGACCGATGTCATGGTGCAAATCTCGTTGTGCCACGGCCGTGTCGGCCGTGGGCGCGTTGCCGGGACGGCGTCACGGGCCTGGGGTCGAAGACATGGATCACGAGGCCGGGGCGGGCTGAGCGGGACTGATTGGGGCCAGTCCGGTCGTGGAATTGCCGCCGGAGCGGCAGAACTTGAGACTTTGTCCGACAAAGCCGCGGCGGTGGGTCTCCGCTGCGGTCGTCATGAACAGGTGCGCCCATGCAGGAATTTGACGTCGCAGTCATCGGCGCCGGTCTGTCCGGACTTCACCTGGCGCGACGGCTCGGGGCAACCGGTGCACGCGTGCTCCTGGTGGATCGCAAGCCGACGCTGACCTACGCCGTGCACACGACCGGAATTTTTGTCCGCAGGACGCTGGAGGACTTCGAGTTGCCGGCGGATTGCCTCGGCCCCGTGATCCGGCACGTGACGTTGTATTCCCCCCGGGGACGGCCGCTGGACCTGGAGAGCCCACGCACCGAGTTCCGGATCGGCCGCATGGGACGCCTCTATGCCGAACTCCTCAATCGCTGCCGCGATGCGGGAGTGCAGGTGCGGCTCGAAACAGCCTACGCGGGCTGCGAATCGACGCCGGGCGGGAGCACCGTGCGGCTGCGGATGAGGCAGCGCGAGTTTCCCGTAAGGACGCGATACCTCGTCGGCGCGGACGGCGCCTGTTCGAAGGTCGCCGCCGATCTGGGACTGAGCCGAAACAGGTCCTGGCTGGTCGGCATGGAGAGTATCTACCGGAACGTCCCCCTGCGCGGCGCGCCACGCCTGCACTGTTTCCTGGAACCGCGGCTGGCCCCTGGATATCTCGCCTGGGCGGCCCACGACGGCGACGAAGTTCACCTCGGTGTCGCGGGGATTCCATCTCGATTTCAGCCGTTGCCGGCGCTCAGGGAATTCATCCAACGCGCAGCAACGTTCCTCGACTTGTCGCACGCGCGCTTTGCAGAGCAGCGGAGCGGGCGGATCCCGATCGGCGGCGTGCTGCTGCAGATTGCGAACGGGCGCGGACTGCTGGTCGGGGACGCCGCCGGTGCGGTGTCGCCTCTGACGGCCGGTGGGCTGGACGCCTGCCTGCGGCTCTCCGATGTGGCGGCCGAAGTGATCCGCCCGTTCCTCGACACCGGCAATCCGGGTGTGCTCGAGGCCTACGACGGCCGTCGTTTCCGCGCGGGCTATCGCACACGGAGGATGCTGCGCGGGCTGTTTGGAGCGTGTCGTTCCGCCTGGATGCTGGAACTGGCTTGCGCCGCGCTGCGGGTGCCGGCACTGCGCAGCGTGGCAGAGCATGTGTTTTTCGGCGACGGCTCCTTTCCAGACGCCCGGGCGGACATGGGATCAGCACGGCGCAGAATTGTCGAAACGGCGTCGACATGAACGCCACCGGCATTCCCGCCGCAATTTGTTGATCCAGAGAGACTTGCGAAACGGCACTCCGACCATCGCACGTTGACACCCACGCCCGCGTCGACAATAATTCCTCCCCCAACCGGCCGGCTCCAAGATTCGCCGACTGCTTGAGATGGCACCCATGCCAGCGCCGCTCAGGAATACTCATCACCCACAGTCCAGGATCAGCAAGACATGGCAGGGAGCAACGTACTGGAGTTCAACGACGATAACTTCAAAACCGATGTGCTGGACAGCCCCCAGCCGGTGTTGGTTGATTTCTGGGCGCCCTGGTGCGGCCCCTGCCGGATGCTGGCTCCGACCGTCGAGGAAATCGCGAACGAATATGCGGGGAAGGTCCGCGTCGGCAAAGTCAACACCGAGGTGGCCCGCAAGGCGGCGATCGATTTCCGCGTTCAGGCGCTGCCCACGCTCCTCCTGTTCAAGAACGGACAGGTTGCGGACACACTGATGGGCGCTGTGCCCAAAGAGGCCATTGCCGCGATGTTGAACCGGCACGTCGCCTGACAAGGGCGATTCGTGCCGGTCCGGGAAAGGATTCCTGATGAGCGATCGCGACGGAGGATCGTCCGCGCCGCCCGTGGCGGTTGCGATGCGCCAGGGGCGGTCGCAGTCGTCATTCCCGTCTTCCATCGCGGCGCCTCATTTGCGCCGCGCTGACGTTGCGGCACGCATTCTGGCCGAGGATGCCGAAACACTGGAAGAGGCCGGCCGAATCCTCGAGCACCTCCGCGTCCATCTGGCGGAACTGGATCGTCGCGAACAGAGCCTCAACGGCCAACTCACGCTGCTCGATCAGGAACAGCGTGCGCTGCGGCTGCGGATGCAGCAGTTGGAAGAAGACTACGCCGAGCAGACGGGGCTGCTGGACACCCGTGAAGCCACCGTCGAAGAACGCGAAGCAGCAGTCGCGCAGCGGGAAGCCGCCTGGCGAGAGCGGCAGACCGAACTCGAGCGGCGCGAGTCCGATCTGTCGCAGGCAGCCGAACAGTTGGCGTTCGACAGGGAACAGCTCCGGTCGGAACTCGGCGCCGAACTGGATCAGGAACGGCAGCAGATGGCCGGCGAACGCAGCCGGGTCGATGCCGACCGTGCACAACTCGCCGGCGAACAGGCGGCATGGGCCGGGCGCCGGGAACGGGAGCAGCAGGAACTTGAGCAGCAACTGGAGTCGCTCCGCCGGGACCGGATGCAGGACCTGGACGAGCGGGAAGCAACGGTTGCCCAGCGCGAAGTCAATCTTGAAAAACGCGCGCGCTTTCAGGAAGACCACCTCTCGCGGCTGCGCCGGACCCTGGAGCAGACGCGGCGCGAACTCGAACAGCAGCGGCAGCACCAGCGCGTCTGGGCCGAGCAGGTGGAGACGTCGATCCGGCTGCGATTGTCGCAGTTGCGGAAGCTGCGGAGCCTGATCGGACAGCGCGAGGACGACTGTCAGCGAAACTGGGATGAAGTGGCGGAGTTCCGCCTGCGGCAGGAGACGCTCGCAGCCGACGAGCGCGAACTGCTCAACGAGCAGCGGCTCGCCCTCGACGCGGAGCGGCAGTCCCAGTCCGCGGACGTTGAGCGGCAGCAGGACCTGCTCCGCCTGCGCGAACAGGAACTGGAACGGCGCGCCGCGCGGCTCGACCGGCTCCGCGATGAGCTGGAACGCACGCACCGGGAGGCACTCCTGCTGCGGGCCGGGACGGAAGAGGCCTGGACCCGGCTCTCGCAGCAGGCCGGCGTCGAGGCGTCCACCGGCTTGTCCGACACGGCCCGCAGCGCCGTTGATGAGTACCTGTCGCAGGCAAACGGCGCGTGGGAAGTGCGACAGCGGGAGGTCCAGCAACTGGAACAGATCGTTGAACGGCAACGCGCGGACCTGCAACGGGAACGTGAAGACCTGGCGCAGGCGATCAGCCGCCGTGAGGAGCGCCTGCGGGAACGCGAACACGCGTTCTCACGGCAGGCAGCGCAGTTCGCGGCCCGTGAACGCGCCTGGCATGATGCGCGTCAACAGGCCCGCGAAGAGCGGCAGGCCACCGAGGGGCTGATTCGCGAACTCCTGGAGCACCTGGAGACGGCCGTCGCCCAGACGCAGCTCCGCGGCACGGCTCCCGAAGCCGCCCCCTGACGCTATCTCTTAGGCCGGAACGCCACGATCCGCGCCTCGTTCGTCTCCAGGTACGGCCCTTCGACCAGGTCGATGCAGTACGGGATCGCCGGCATCACGGCGTCGAGGCACTCCCGGATCGCCTTCGGCTGGCCCGGCAGGTTGACGATCAGCGACTTCCCGCGAATGCCGGCCGTCTGCCGGGACAGGATTGCCGTCGGCACCTTTTCGAGCGACACCTTGCGCATCAGCTCGCCGAAGCCGGGCATCATTTTTTCACAGACGGCCTCGGTCGCCTCCGGCGTGACGTCCCGCAGCGCGGGCCCCGTGCCGCCCGTGGTCACAATGAGGCAGCAGTTCTCGCGATCGCACAGTTCGATGAGCGTCCGTTCGATGACCGGCCGTTCGTCGGGAATGACGCGCGCGACCGGCTCCCAGACGGTCTTCAGCACTTCGGTGAAATACTCCCGGATCGCCGGCCCGCCGCGGTCCTCATACTCGCCGCGGCTGGCACGATCGGAGACTGTGAGGATGCCGATTCTTGCAGGGGTTTGATTTTTCATCGCGAGCTTGAGCAACGCGTCATGGTGGCAATCAGCTCCAGTCTGGAGTGCATCGCGTCATTCGGCGGAAACAGGAATGGTCAACAGATTTTCCAGCAGAGACGCGTGCTGACCGGCTTCGTCATCGATCCAGAACCACCAGAGTGCGCCCGCGAGCACGACAAGTTCACCGCGCCCGGTGCGCGATACCGCCATATACCCGGAGTTCTTGACATTTGGCGCAGCCACGAGAATTGACGCCTGAGTCCAGTCCGTCACAGCAATCGGCGAGGGACGTTCAAGACTCAGCGTATTGATTCCTCGTGTCAGAGGATGCTGCCTGATGTCGTCTCCACGTACCGCAATTGTTTGAAGGTCGTGTTCCCTGAATTCAACATCAGCCATCGTCAGTCCCATTGACTCGATGACTTTGTTGATCTTCTCGACGGTGCCCCGCATGAAGTACGTCCCGATCAGGATCACTCGACCGCCTGCCGTGGCAAATGCGCGTATCCGATGGATATCTTCGGCGGTCAAGTGACGTACGCCGGCGCCGGCCAGCAGGATGACGTCAAACTTCTCCAGCGGCAACTCACGCAGGACTGGCCCGTTCTGCGGGATGAGGATGTAGCTTGGCGCGAGCGGCGTCGATGCGACCAGCCTCCGCCAGCGATCGAATCGCGACGCATCGTTCGTCGACGACGAATCATAGGGTGATTGAGCCAGCAACACATGTTTTGAACCCGGTTCTGCGGGCCGGATTGTCGCACTGACAGGGAACTCCACACGCTGCATTCCATACGAAACGTGGACCAATTCCTGGAATTCACCGACGTGCTGCGTGTCGATTGTGAGCATGACCTCGGAGTACCGGCGGCCGGTTCTCGCCAATGTGTTCAACGTCAGTTCTTTCAGAACGGCAAAGGCCGGGAGGTCCGCCGCGGGCTTTACAGCTTCAGGTTCCGCATTGTCCCAGTACACGCGTACGCCGCATTCGACAATTGCGCCGACTCGAACGACCCCGACGTCAATTCGCTCCGGTTTCAGACTTGCCGCATGCGCTTCATCAACTACTGAACCGAATACGATTGCAATGGCAACCGCGCACATGCTCCAGACGTTGTCTGCCAACATGGTGCTCTCCTGCTTCGCAGAACGCCGGCAAGTTGCAGTGAACCGAATTCACTCGAACGCTGAATACGCCATCCCGAACGTCTCCGCCACGGCCCGGTTGGTCACTTTCCCGGCGTGCATGTTCACCGCTTCCCGCAAACCCGGATCGCGCGCACACGCCCCCTCCAGGCCGAGGTTCGCGATTCGCAGTGCGTACGGGAACGTGACGTTGCACAGCGCGTACGTGCTGGTTCGTCCTACGGCGCCCGGCATGTTCGTGACGCAGTAGTGCACAATCCCGTCCACGATGTATGTCGGCTTCGAGTGCGTCGTCGGCTGGCTGGTCTCGAAGCATCCCCCCTGATCGATCGCCACGTCGATGACGACCGCGCCGGGCTTCATCAGCTTCAGGTCGTTCCGGGTAACCAGTCGTGGGGCGCGGGCGCCGGGAATGAGCACCGAACCGATCACGAGATCGGCCAATCGCAGCTCTTCACGGATATTGTGCCGGTCGCTGAAGACCGTATTCACGTTGGCCGGCAGTACGTCGTCGAGCTGCCGCAGCCGCTCGACGTTCACGTCCATGATCACAACGTCCGCCTGGAAGCCGGCGGCAATCCGGGCAGCGTTCTTTCCCACCACTCCGCCGCCGAGGACGGTGATATGCGCCGGCGCAACGCCCGGCACGCCCCCCAGCAGGATGCCGCGACCTTCCTGCGGGCGTTCCAGGTACTTGGCCCCCTCCTGGATGCTCATGCGGCCGGCAACTTCACTCATGGGGGTCAGACACGGCAGGTCCCCCTTCGGCCCGTGGAGCGTCTCATAGGCGATGGCCGTCACGCCCGTCCCCAGCACCTCGCGCGTCAGCCGCTCGTCGGCGGCGAAATGAAAGTAGGTGAATACGAGCTGCCTTGGGCGCAGCAACGGCCATTCCCGTTCGAGCGGTTCCTTCACCTTGACCACGAGGTCGGCCTGGCCCCAGACGGCGGCCGGAGCGTCGACAATCTGCGCTCCGTGTGCTGCATAGTGCTCGTCGGTGATGCCGCTGCCGAGCCCCGCCCCGCGTTCCACCAGCACGCGATGACCGGACTGCGTCAACTCGTCGACCCCGACGGGCAACATCCCGACGCGATACTCGTCCTGTTTGATTTCACGCGGGACACCGACAATCATCGGCGGATCCTTCGGCTGGTACGACGGACAAGTCTCGGCGTCTCAGTCACGCTCAACGCCATCGGGACGCCCCGTGTCATCGGCGCAACTCCACGCCACGGCAGCCATAAGAGTCAGAAGTCCGGGGCCGGACGTCAAGTGCGCTGCGGCAGGATCCTCGCTACCTCTCTTCGCCAGATCGCGTTAAAATTGCCGGTCTGCGCCGGATTTCGGCGCGACGCCGAACACAGGTCGCGTTCGTGCGGACGCCGTGGGTCCCGACAAAGGAATGGTCAGGTGACGGTCGCTCCTGGTATTTCGCGCAGTCGAACGCTCTCGCCTCAGGATTCGCTGGCCCTGCGCGAGGCACAGCGGCTCAAACTGAATCATCATGTCTCCCGCGTCGTGCGCCGCTGCACTCACGCGGAACTGGCCAATTCCGAATCGCGGCTGGCGCTGTCGCTGCGGCTCGTGCTGCTCGCCGACGCGCTGTACGAATCCGGCACGCGCGGAAGTCTGGACGACCTGCACCACACCGACGTCGAACGCCGCGTGCGGAACGTGATGAAACTGGCGTTCCGTGGCGAGGCCAGGCTCGTTGAACGACACCTCACGGAGGTTGCCGCGCTGCCTGCCGCGGAACAGCGGGCGGTCTGCGAGCTGCTCGCGGTCGTTGGCTGGCGACTGTTTGACGGAACATCGCCGGATGCCGTGCCGAGTCATCAGCCGGCTGAGGTGGCTCTCGTGGCGGGTGCGAACGATGGGCTCGTCGCTCCGCGGGATGCCGGCCGGGCGATACTCTGTCACGGCCCGGCCACCTATTCCGTCCCGGGCCATTCGCCGCTCACCGTGACTGCACTTGAAGACCAGGTCCTGCGGGCGTTCCTGGCGGAGCCTGAACTCGATCCCGTCGCCCTGAAGGCACGATCCGGCGTGGCCCGGCCGGCCGATGTCCTGACCCGGCTGCGCAAGAAATACGGCGGGATCTTCGCGCCGGCCATCGTGACGCCCGGCCGCCGACGGGGGGGACGCTATCAAGTCACGATCCGTACGGCCGGCTGATTCCAGGGTGTCCACTGTCGCCGGGGTCAGTGACCCCGGCACGTGCGTTAATGTTGCGATTTCCGTGCGAGTATCGTAACCCGAAGCGTAAGCGAGGGGCCGAGTTGCGTCGACACCTCCTGAATTTGACTCGAGTGATGGCATTCTCCCGGCAAATCCACTAGTGCAACATCAAAGAACGTGCGTTACGGTCGGCCGGCCTCGCTGAATCCGGCGACAGTCTCGTCATCACTGGCAGATCGCAAATTACGCCAATACATGGACATCCAGGGACGCAGCATTGTTGTCACCGGAGGCGCGAACGGCATCGGCCGGGCGTTGTGCCGCCGTTTTGCCGCCGAGGGAGCGGCGCGGGTGGTCGTCTCGGACGTTGATGCCGTCGCCGCGAAGGCGGTCGCGGCGGAGATCGGCGGACTGGCGATCGAATGTGACGTCGGCTCGGAAGAACAGATCCAGGCGCTCGTGCGACGGGCACAGGACGAATACGGCCGCATCGATCTCTTCGTATCGAACGCCGGGATCACCGCGAAAGGGGGTCTCGACGTCAGCAACGAGGCCTGGCAGCGCTGCTGGAACATCAACGTGATGGCGCATGTCTACTCCGCCCGGGCCGTGTTGCCGCACATGCTGGAACGGCAGGAGGGTTACCTGCTGCAGGTCGCCTCCGCCGCGGGCCTGTTAACGGAAATGGGCTCCGCCGTGTACTCCGCCACCAAGCACGCCGCGGTGGCGTTCGCGGAGTGGCTGTCGATCCACTACGCTTCAAAGGGGATTCGCGTGTCGTGCCTCTGCCCGGCGGGAGTCGACACGGACTTCCTCAATCCGGACGACGTCTACGACCAGTTCCTGAAGCGGAGCGCTGTGACGCCGGATGAGGTTGCCTCAGCCGTGGTCGACGGCCTGCGGGCCGAGCGGTTCCTGATCCTCCCGCATCCCGAGGTTGCCGGGTTCTTCGCGTTCAAGGCGCAGAACTACGACCAGTGGCTGGCGAATTTCGCGCATCTCAACCAGCGCATGCAGCGGCTTGCGGACCGGCAGCAGCGGCGGAAGGCATGACGCCCGGACTCAGCGCGGCGCGATCTGCTTCTTCGGCAGTATTGCGGGCGACTGCGCACACGCCTCAACCACGAGATGCCCCATCTTCGGATGGGACGGCTCCAGATCGGGGCATAGCCCTTCCTCGCGCAGCGCCTCGCTGGCGGTCGGTCCGATGCTGCCGATGACGCAGCGATTCGCCGCCGCGACCCACGCCTCGCGCACTCCCAGCCGTTCGGCGATGGCCAGTACGTTCGTGATCTGATGTGCGCTCGTAATCAGCAACAGGTCGAATTCTCCCGCAATGGTGCGGAAGATCGACTGCTCCAGCGGCCCCGTGTCCTCCGGCAGCTCCCAGCGATACACCGGGACCGGCCGCACCGCCGCGCCGCGTTCGACCAGCGCGGCGTACAACTCCGTACTGGGGCGGCCGTACTCCTGGACGGCGACCGTTCGGCTGGCAAGCGGCACACGCTCGTCGTCCAGCAGTTGCACCAGTTCGCGCCACGTATTCGGCTCCGGGGCGCGGTGGTCGATGCGGATGCCCCATTCGCGGAGCACGGCCACAGGCTTCGGCCCGCGCACAATGACCGTGCAGCAGCCGAGCGCTGCCAGCACGCGCCCCCGCTCGTGTCGTGTGGCAATCGCGTCCAGCAGGGCCCGCGCACCGACGCCGGTGAGGAAGACGACCGCGTGAATCCGTCCGGCGAGCAGATCCTCGGCAAAGCGGAGCGCCGCCTCAGTCTGCTCCAGCGGAACCTCGCGCATCGAAGGCGCGACCGTCGCGCACGCACCCTGCCTATGCAGCAGGTGCGTCATCTCCTCCTGGCGGCGGCTCTCGAAACTGCAGACACGCAGCGGTGCAGAAACGATATCGGCAGGACTCATGCGGTGGATTGTACCGCATCCGGGAGCCGGCGCTGACCGGGGGTGTGGGCGCTCGCCCGGATCAGGCCGACACAGCCCAAGTCCGGCCACACCCCCGGTCAGGGCCGGGTCGCCGATTGACGGTTGTGACTCATCGTCAGAGCCACACAACAGGAGAGTTCGCAAAGGACGTGCCAGTAGCAGCCGTTGGCAGAGATCAGGTCGAACGCGCGCCGCGGCTGGCTCGCAACTCACGGATTCGACAAGAGTTGGGTCGTCCATCGTCCTACAACCGGCATTTGGCGACCGGACCGCGCCAACCGAAGTCTTGCCTCATCAACGGGCATCGCGAGCGACACAACGCGCAATCGGGCGCTTGACCGGTTCGCGCGCCGCTCCCTATCTTGGCCGGAGAGGAGGGCGCGACATGTCTGAACCGAATTCCGGCGAGCCCCGCATCGAAATCCAGACGGACGAAGACTGGAAAGAGCGCGTCAAGGCCGAGGATGCGCGGCTCGATGCCCAACGATCCGGAACATCTCCCGAGCCTTCCGCCGATGAATCGCCGGCCGATCTTGACGCAGCGCACCTCCCGCCGGCCGACTTCAGCATGCTGGTGCAGATGTTTTCGACCCAGGCGATGGTCGCCCTGGGGCTGCTCCCCGAGCCTGAGTCCGGCAAAAGCCAGCGCCGCCCGAATCTTGCCCGCCACTTCATCGACCTGCTCGCCGTCCTGGAGGACAAGTCACGCGGCAACCTGAGCTCCGACGAAGAAAAGCTGCTCGGCTCCACGCTGCATTACCTGCGGATGGCCTTCGTCGAGGCCACCCGGTCTTCCGCCTGACCTCGGGAGCGTCCCGTTGATACCCCCTCGCCAACGTAAGCGCGTGCATTGTAACCCGAAGCGTGAGCGAGGGACCGGCGTGAACTGGCGACTCCGTCCCTCGCTTACGCTTCGGGTTACAATGGAGACCACGCCCCGCGCGACTTCAGAACGCGGCAGGGGGACGCCATGACGAGCCCCGCATCGGCCGGCGGCACGCTGACCCTGCTCGGCACCGGCACCAGCATGGGCGTGCCCATGATCGGCTGCCACTGCGACGTCTGCACGTCCGCCAACCCCCGCAATCAACGGACCCGGGCCGGTGCAATGGTCCAGACTGCCCGGGGAAACTTCCTGATCGACACGCCGCCGGAACTGCGCATTCAACTGGTGCGCGAGAAGGTCGACCTGATCGAAGCCGTGATTTTCACGCATGCGCATGCCGACCACATTCTCGGTCTGGATGACCTGCGGATCTTCGGTTACAAGCTGAAACGCGCAGTTCCGCTGTATTGTGAACCCGAGGTGGAGCGGTCCCTCCGCACGACATTTGAGTACGCCTTTTCGCCGCACGCCGCTGAGAGTGTCCACTCGCGGCCTGCCCTGGAATTCCATTCGATCGGACCCGAGCCGTTTGAACTGCTGGGGACGGAGGTCCGCCCGTTCCGGTTGTTGCACGGCGGAACATCCGTGCTGGGCTTTCGAATCGGCGACGTCGCGTATGCCACCGACTGCAACGAGGTCCCGGACGACTCCTGGCCGGTGCTGTCGGGACTGGACGTGCTGGTGCTCGACGCGCTGTGGGAGGAGCCGCACCCCGCTCACTTCAATGTCTCCCAGGCGCTGGAGGTGATCGAACGGGTCCGGCCGCGACGGGCCTACCTGACGCATGTCTCCCACCGCCTCGACTACGAGGCCACAAACGCGCGTCTGCCGCCGCATGTGGCGTTGAGTTTTGACGGGCTGCAGATACCGTTCTGATCGAGACAGCGCGCGATCGGCCCGGATTGTGTCGCGGTGTCCGCGCACCGTAGCATGTCATCGCGACACAGCCGCGCGATGAATATCCGCGGAACAGGCGTATTGGCGGCTACCTCTCTTATGACGCTGCATGGTGACTGGGTTCCCGCAATCACTCATCCTCGCTCCACGGCGAACATGCGATGCCCGCGCGCCGCGACATCTCGGTGAGTTTGTTTGTCCTCCTGCTCGGGACGTATGCGTACTTTTGGCCTCATCGGGGCTGGAACGAAGCCGCACGCCTGATGCTGACGTATGCCATCGTCGACCGCGGCACGATCGCCATCGACGGCTTGGAGTCGCACTCCGGCGACATCTCGCTCGTCGACGGCCACTACTACAGTTGCAAGGCGCCCGGCCAGTCGCTGCTCGGCGTACCCGTCTATGCTGCGCTCAAACCGTTCGGCGTCGCGCATCCCACGAACGTGCCGCGGATTCGCTACTGGTGGCCGGACTACGTGCTCAACATCGCGACGAGCGGCGTGCCGACGGCGTTTGTGGGAGTCTTACTGTACTGGCTGGCGCTGCAACTCGGCTGTTCGCACGGGAGCGCCGCGGCGGTCGGCTTGTGCTACGGACTGGCGACGCCGGCCCTCCCCTACGCTGCCCTCTACGCCGGCCATCAGGCCGCGGCGGCGTGCGCATTCGGCTCACTCGCGATCATCATCCGCTGCGCGCCCGTAAGACGGACTTCCGAGTCCGTCCAACAATGTGCCGATCCGCCCGGACCTCACACGGATTGGAAAATCCGTGCTACCTCTGCTTCTCCCGCCCCCCTCTGGCCCGCGCCGTGGATGGCGCTCGCCGGCTTCCTCGCGGGATACGCCGTCGTCACCGAGTACCCGCTCGTCTTCACTTCAGCCGCGCTCCTGGTCTACGCGATCTTGTCGGGCTGTCCGTGGCGCGGCGTGGTCGCGTTCCTGATTCCGGCCGGCCTGTGCGCCGCGGGGCTGGCCTGGTATCACACCGCGGCCTTCGGCGGACCGTTTGAGACCGGCTACGCGCATCTCGTCGAGCCGCAGTTTCACTCAGTCTACACGCCCGAGAACCCGATCGGCGTGACGCTGCCGACGCTGGAGCGCGCGTGGAAGATTCTGTTCAGCGGCCACGGACTCGTCTGGTACGCACCGGCGACGCTGCTGGCGCCGCTGGGGCTGGTATCGCTGGTCGGCCTTGATCGTGCGCCTTCGATGCGAGTGGCTGGCCATACTAACCCGAAGCGTAAGCGAGGGGACATACGACATTGGACGTGCATTCTCTCGCTGGCGCGTCGGGCTGGTGAAATTCCCGCGCGTGCGAAGCTGGCGGTCGTCGTCGCCGTCGCGTTCGGCAGCCTGTTTCTCGTGAACGCCGCGCATCCGACGTGGACCGGCGGGTGGTCGACCGGCCCGCGGTATCTCATCAGTGGCCTGCCGCTGTTGTTCGTCCCGATCGCCGCGCTGCTCGCGGGGGGGCGGCGCTTGTGGAAATGGCTGTTCGGGGCGGCGATGGCGGCGGGGTTTGTGTTCTGCCTGGCGTCGACGGCCTGTACGTATTCGGGCCGCTTGCCGGACATCGATACACCGGGCGGGGAATATCCGCTCGTCGAGGCGGTGCTGCCGGATGTCGTCGCCGGGCGGTTCGGGCGGAGCGTTGGAAATGTGACATTGTACGGCGCGTGGGAGGGACCGCCGACGGGTAACTGGTGGTGTCTTGTGCCACTGCTGGTCTGCTGGGAGGTTGTGGTGCTGAGATTATTGATTGTCCTGTCGCAGCGCCGGCGCCCGGCAACGCGCTGGACGGATGGCGAGCAATAAGCGCCGGTCATCGAGCACTTCTGGGCTTGAAATTCGCGCGGCGAACGCGCATGCTACAAGCGCTTTCTGATGCTGGCTGTTGCTTTCTATTGCGGGAGCAGGGCTGTGGCCACTGACAAAGAGTTCGACCACCTTATGGCGCGAGTTGCGGCTCGTGACCAGGAAGCCACACGACTTTTCTGCCGGCGGTATCAAGGCCTCGTCACATCGGTCACACGGCGCTGGCTCGTCAATCACCCTCAGTTCCTGCCGCTGGTCGATTCCGATGACCTTTCACAGCTGACATGGTGTGCGTTCTTCAAAGCGCTGCTGAAGGGTCAATTGCGTGTCACGGGCAACAATCACATGCGCCGGTTGCTGTGCCGGTTTGCGCAGCGCGTATCCCAAACCGAGCAACGGCGTTACCGCCGTCACCGACGAAATATTGTCTTGACGACGACACTCGAAGGCACCGGTAGCGTTGCCATTTCCCGGCGCGGCACGCTGGAAGTCCTTGAGCAGCGCGACTTCAGCGAGGTGCTCCTGAGCAGACTTGATCCGTATGAACGACGGATCGTGTCCGATCGCTACGACGGGCGCACCTATGAACGAATCGCCGCCGACATGGAACTCTCGACCGAAGCAGTGCGTTCTCGGTTCCGGCGCGCGATCGGAAAACTTAGTGGATACGTGGATACGCTGAGCGAGCGAGCCGTCAGCAGTTCGCGAGCACGTTCAACGGAGGGGCAGGGCTCCTTCTGAACGGCTCAACGCAACGCCGACCTGGATGCCGTGCGATCTCGTCATCGTGACGGCCACTTCCCGCATCAGGACCATGGTCCAGCCCCACTTTCTTGTCAGAGCGCCATGTGAACATACTGCAACACTGTCACTGATTTCGGAGCGCGAATATGGTTGAGGTGCTTTCAAAATCAAGTTGGTGAACAGACAACCTAAGTGAACGAAGCCCGCGAACAATTCGGGATGGTATTCCCAGCGCGTGATCAGCCGACGCAGCGTGAACAGCAGCTGAAGGTGCGCTCGACGCGGTAGCGCCGTTTACAGCTGGCGACGCCCGCGCGACTGGACTCGCAACGGGGTCTTCGTCCAAGCCTGGCGGTGCCTGTTGCGGGAACTCCCTCCAGGCACTCGCGCGGCGGCACGCGCGGACGTCCTCCGCGCGGCGACAGAGGCGGATGCGGGAACAAGTCCTCGATCCGATGCCATTGCGTGTCATTAACAAACAGCTTCGGAGCCGTCCCTGACCCTGTGCGATTGGCCCGAGGACGTGGCGGCCACAGCAGCAGGGTAATCGTCATGCAGGCATCTCTTTTCAGGCTCAACGCGGACTTGACGTAGGAGGGACTCGGCCGCAATTGGCGTGGCCGACAGAGGATACGACGACGAATTCCGGACAATAGGCGATTTCCGCGGCGAGTGCGGGCCGGGCGAGGCGCGGCAGGCACCAA
>CAZWGW010000046.1:14279-17732 GCA_964633565.1 uncultured Planctomycetaceae bacterium | reverse complement strand
TCAGTCAAATTGCCGACGCGTGGATCATCCCGGGACACCTCCCTCGAGACGCAGGTGGCGCTCACCGAGAAGGACCTGATCGAAGAGGCGCTGCTGCGGAACAATTTCAGCCGCACCAATACGGCCCGCGACCTGGGGATCAGCCGCGTCACGCTGTACAACAAGATGAAGCGGTACGAGATCCTGAAGTGACTCGACTTCGACTCAGCCGGGTCCATCGGCCGGTGAGGGCGGCGGGCGACGGCTCAATCCCGCATGCTGCACGCCATAGGTCCGCAGCGGCCGGATGAACTGCCGCTCCAGCAGGGTGATGCGGTCGGAGCAGCCGGCCTGCGACAGGGGCAGCGCAGGCGCCAGTTCGCGCATGGCCTCCAGTGCGCGCTCGGCAGCCGCCAGCGATTGCCCGGTATCGGACTCGGCGTAGCGCGACGCATCGCCCAGTTGCACACGGATCGACCAGCGTTGTTCCAGCACTTCGAGCAGTGAGTTCATCAGGTCCCAGCGTTCGAGCGGAGCGCCGACGGCGTCCGGATGGTCGAGGACAATCTCCAGCGCCTCGACGACGTTGCCGACGGAACGGTCGTAGGCCGCGTTGAAGTAGATCGTGTGCAGTCTGTGCTGGAGTTCCGCACGCGGGTCCGCCGTCCGGGCGCGGGCGAGGAGTCGGGCCGCTTCATGGTGGGCGAAGTAGCTGACGAGCGGATCGTACGGTTCCGCGAACGCGGCGACGGCGTCGATCGCCTCGCGCGGCGGGTCCTGCTGCGTCGCCGCGGCCCCCAGGATCACGAGGTACTCCTTGCGGCGTTCATCCTCGGGATGCAGTTGCCGACGCAGCCCTTCGTGCGCCACCGGAATGATTGCCGTGCGCGGCCGGTCCTGCAGTCGCTGCCTGATCGATTTGCGATAGGCCCACACGCCGTCGGGGTTCGCCCGGATCACGCGCTGTTGCTCGTTCACGTCGGCCAGCCGCTCGTTGACGGACAGTGTGTCGGCTTCATCCCCCAGCCAGGCGAGCATGCGGCTGCTGTGCCCGGACAGCAGCGTGCGAACTTCCTCCAGCTTCGGTCCTCCGCGCATGACTTCCGGCGGCAGCGCGAAGGCAAATCGCCCTGAAACGGCGGAGTTGGTCGCGGCCCGTTCGGCGGCGATTTCCCGGACCTGCTGCGGTTCGAAAGCGGTCAGCGCCAGCAGGACGGACCAGTCCCAACCCAACTGGCTCATGACGCGGCGGACGTGCGGCGCTTCGCAGCGGTGGACGATCTCCGCATCCACCAGCGGCTGCCCGGACCCTGAGGCGAGCAGCAGGAACTCGCCGGGCGCCGTCTCTACGGCCGCAACCTGCGTGAAGACCGACTGCAGGGTGCAGAGCATGTCGCGCAGCGGCTGGCCTCCGAAATCAAGGTGCTGAAACCGCTGACAGAGCAGACCACCTTCATTCAGCTTTCGCGCCCAGCGCGTGTAATAGTCGGATGTGAAGCGCGACGCGGCCGACGGCAGCGCCGCCTGCCCTTCGTTGAGAATGACGACGTCGTAGCGGTCGCTCCCGGCGGCCGCCGCCAGGGCCGGTTCAACGGGCATGACGCGCAATCGCTGGTCCTGATACGGATCGCGACCGGAGCGCGGCACGATGATTTCGCGTGCAATTCGGCTCAGTGTCTGGTCGGCCTCAACGCAGGTGACAGACCGTACGGGAAAGGCCAGGCAGGCGTCGAGAGTCGTCGTGCTCCCCAGGCCGGCCAGCAGCACGTGATCGGCCGCCGGGTGGATGACCAGCGGAAGCACGGCCGGCAGGACCTCGGCCGACGACTGCGGACAGATCGCCGGATCGAGCGACGTCAGAAACCGGGGGACGCCATTTTCGCGCAACTGGAGCTGAAACGCGTGGTGCTTCCAGACGGTCCAGGTCGACTGCCGGCCTTCCACTGTCGCAATGAGTCGGCCGTCATCGAGTGACGGCAGGGAGTCGATCCTGATCCCGGATCGATAGGCCAGCGTGGTCGGCGGCGAAAACAACAGCCGTGCGGAGAGCGCCGGGTCATAGCCGCGGGACCAGACCGGCCCGCACGCGATGACCGCACAGGCCAGTGCCGCCCGTGCGGCGCGCGGACGCGACCCCGTCGGCCGGCCAATGCTCCACCAGTGGGCGAACGCCACCGCCAGACCGGTGAACGCAAGCACGGTGCACGCCGTCGCGACCGGGACGGGAAGGATCGGCATCAAAACAAAGGACACAATGACGCCCAGCAGCGGCAAGGCGGATATCTCGCGCGCCGCACCGGCCGCACTGGCACGCAGATTCTCGAGCAGACGTCCCACGACGAAGCCGAGCGGGAACAGGCAACCCGCGGCGAGCAAGGCCCGCAAGGGGAGGGCCTGCCAGACGGGAAACACATACGCGTTGACGTCCAGCGCCCGGCGCACCAGCCACGGGAACGCGGCCGACGTGAACAACACCGTGCCTGCGATGATCAGCGGCAGCCAGACGGCGCTCGCGCCTGGCAGTCGCCGGGATGACGAGATTCTGACACCCAGTGCAGCTCCGGCCATGACGGCGCCGAGTTGCGCCAGCGGCACGTACGTGGCGTCCGTGACGAGTTGGGCCGTCATCCGGCTGACGACGCACAGAGCGGCCCCCAGCACGAAGCCGACGGCGACATCGATGAGCCGCTGTGCAGCAGACGACCGTCCGTGCACGGCCGCATGCATTGAATCTTCAGTCTCCACCATCGCGGCACGCGTTGAGAGTGCCGTGATTCCTGTAACGCGCCAGTGCCAGACCGCGCGGCACAGCGCGAACGCGGCCACGGTCCAACCGACGATCTGCATCCCCCACCAGGCGGCGATCGTAACCGGGACCAGGCACAGTGCGGCCGCGATTCCCGTCAGGACAGATGATCGAACCGGCGGGAACGTACCGCCGACTGCGGCTGGCACACCTGACTGCGGGCCGGCAATTCGCGCGGCAAAGTACAATCCCGGACCGAGCGTCACCGCCGCGGCCAACAGTGCGAGGCAGAACGGCATTGCGGGCGACGACAGTGCTGTGAGCGGCACCCACTGCAAAGCCGACAGGCTCCACGACATCAGGGTCGGCAGAATGATCGTCCAGACCGTCAGGCATGCGAACCACAGTGCCATCTCGCGATGTGCTGCGCGACTGCTGCGACCGTCGTCCGGGCGCGGCAACAGTCCGAACACGCATGCCGATCCTGCGACGAGGATCATCGCGGCGGCAACCGGCGGCGACGTCCCCCAGTTCGCGATGAACCACCAGATCCACGCAATGCCACACGTTCCAAGATGGAGTCCGGCGGCGAACCCGCGGAGTGCCGGCGGAGGCGTGCGGAAACTGTTGCGGAGTGCGGCAAACATGGTGGCGTCCCTGCCGGTTCGAAGACTCGTTGTCACCGCGTCCACACCAGCCCGAAGCGCAAGCGAGGGAATGGACGTCCA
>CAZWGW010000046.1:0-14269 GCA_964633565.1 uncultured Planctomycetaceae bacterium | reverse complement strand
ACGCGATTTGCTCCCTCGCTTGCGCTCTTTGATGGTGCGTTTTTTGGAATTCGTCGGCAATTCATCATAACCCGAAGCGTAAGCGAGGGAATTGGGCGTCGACGCAACTCAGCCCCTCGCTTACGCTTCGGGTTACGATGTCAGTCGCCTGGTGTGCCCGTTGCCGTTCGAGTTCAATGACCCGACGGGCAAAGCGAGCGAGTTTTACGCGAATCGCGTAAGTTGCGGCAAGATCAGTCGTTGTGCGCGAGCCTCGACGCGGCCCAAGCCGCCAATGCGTCGCGGTTGATCTTCACGTTATGCCGCGTATCGACCGGGAGGGAGGGGTGAAACAGCACCGTCCGGATCGACGCCGTCAACGGGTTTGCCGTTGCCAGTTCGAGCAATTCCCGTCGTATTCGCGCCTCGTCCTCCTGAGAGCGTGGAAATCGTCCCGCCTCCGGCTCCACGACAATCACGGGCGTCTGCTGCGGTTTCGGACCAACGCCGACCAGGGCACTGCGATCGACGTCTGGATGCTCATCGAAGATCGCTTCGCAGCAGACGGAGAACATCCGCCCGCCCGCGGTCTCGACAACGTGCGCCTTCCGCCCGCAGAACCAGAGCAGGCCCTCGGCGTCGAGGTAGCCGACGTCTCCCATGCGGTGCCAGAAGGAGGGTTGAGGGTTGAGGGTTGAGGGTTGAGGGTCAGGGATTTTTGCCAGCCGGGTTGCCTCAGGCCGCTGGTAGTATTCGCGCGTCCCTGAGGGGCCACGGACGATGATCTCGCCGATCTCGCCGGGGGGCAGTTCGCGCGCCTGATCGAGGGAGGCGATCGGGCCGTCCGTGATGTCGATGATCTTCACTTCGACGTGCGGAAACGTGCGGCCGACGCAGGTGCCGGCTCCGCGGCGCGTTCGGGCGGCCGTCGTCGAGAGCACCTCCCGCGCGCCGATCGACGCCACAGGGAGGCTCTCCGTCGCGCCGTAGGGAGTGTGCAGGTCGGCTCCCTCCGCGGTGAGCACCTGCGACATCCGCTCCAGTACGTGGTTCGGCACCGGCCCTCCGGCCGAGAGCGCACGCCGTACCGTGGGGAACGTGATGCCGCGTTCCACGCAGTACCGGCCGACACAATTCCAGAACGCCGGCGACCCGAACGCCTGTGTCACCTGCCGGTCGCGGATCGCCTCGACGATCTTTGCCGGGTCCACCTCCGCCGGCCGTGTGGGGTCCATGTCGGGAATGACCGTCGTGACTCCCATCGCCGCGCTGAACAGGCCGAACAGCGGGAACCCCGGCAGGTCGATCTCGCCCGGCTGGATGCCGTAGAAATCGCGGATCAGATCAACCTGGGCATTGAACATCCCGTGTTCGTACAGCACCCCCTTCGGCGGCCCCGTGCTGCCGCTGGTGAAGATGACGGCCGCCGGATCGGTCGCACGGGTAGGGACGATCTCGAACGGCGTCCACGCTTCGCCGCGCAATTGATCGTACGTTACGCCTCCCCAGAACCAGCGCCGGCCGACGGTGACGTTCAGCCGCGCGCTGCGGAACCGCCTGCGAAAGACGGAGCGGATGGCATGCACGCGCGGGACCGCGACGAACCCGTCGGGCTGGATCTCTTCCAGGCAACGGAAGATGTTTGTCCGGCCCATACCGGGATCGATCAGCACGACGACCGCGCCCGCCTTGAACAGGGCGAACGTGAGCGTGATGAACTCGATGCTGAACGGGACGAACAGGACGAGCTTTGTGCCGGGGGTAACGCCCATCAGCGCGAGGCCGCGCGCGAGGCGATCGGATTCGCGGTCGAGATCGGTGAACGTCAATTGCCGGTAATTGACGCGCCCGGAACTGTCGCGACCATTCGGCTGCAGAACGGCCAATTGTGCTGGGTATCGGGACGCGGAAACGCGCATGCGATCGGCGATGTTCAGCCGGTCCGCATTATGGCCGTTGTCGATCACGCGAAGTCTGGTGTGGTGCGGTCAGAATAGATCGCAGTCCGGAATGAACTCTGGTACTTGCCGGGGCTTTGACGTCGGCAGTAGTTTCCTCGTTACGAACCAGGCCGCGGCAGCCATCGCCAATCCCGCCGCAGTCACCCACGGCCAGCGCGGTGGTGGAGTGCCGTCCCACATTTCGACGTAGCCGTCAGACGAGATGCAGCCAATTCTCTGACCGTCGGATGAAACGGCGGATTTGCCAGGGAAGTCAGAGAAATCCGCGTATGTTCGCCCCGACTCGATGTCAAACAATCTCAGCTCGACATTTCCATCGTCCGGCGAATTGAATTGTGCCGACGGGAAGGCAGACTTCATCAGGCGTCGGTATTTGCTGCGAAGCCCCGACTTTGCATCGCCCGACGCCCACCTGACTCCGAGATCATGCTTGAACTGGACGAATAGACTCTCGTTGAACGACATTGAACCATCGAACTCGCCTTCGTCGCGCTCGTCGTCCAGTTCATCATTCCCGATGTGCCAGGAGACGACCTGGCGCCGCCAATCCCAACTGCCGGGAATCGACTTGAATTCAAGCGTTTTCTCGAGTCGAATCCGGTCATCATGGCAGCCGGAGATAGACCAAATCCCCTGCAGTGGCCTGCGAATGGTCGATCGCCCACCTGGAATCTCAAAGAACTCAAGAGTCATCTCTTGAGTTGACAGATTACCATTGCCCCACTTCGCCACAGACAATACGGCGGTCTGACTGCCGCCAGGGAGAAACATCACATCGGTCACATACCGAGCTTCGGGAACTTCAATGACCAGCACGTCCTCCCCTGTCATCGCACTCAGAATTGCAATATTCGTTCGGCCGCGAACGTAGCTGCACCAGCGACCGTCAGTGGAAAAGTTGATGGGTCCGAATGGAAAATCCTGTTGCGGTAGCGCAAATCGCCGTCGGCCTGTCTCAAGGTCGGCGATCCACACTGTGATTTCGGCCTGGTTATCAAGCACTTTTGACCGAGTTGCACTGACTTCGAGCGACACATCGTCGGCCCCGAGAAAGGCGCCGATCCAGCGATAATTGGAGGGTATGTCGAGTTCAACCGACTTGAGTTGCGAGCCGGTTTCCGTGTCCCACCAGGAAATGCGTGGACGATCCAACCCGCTGACAGCGGGATCGTAACCTTCTACCGTCAGGAATGCCCGACCGTTGTGCACAAAACCAAGTGTTCCACTGTTGCCTGGAATACCAGGAGAGTGCCGCCACATCGGTTTGTTCAGTGTCGAGTTCGTGACAATTGCTGTCAGGAGCCCTAACAAGACGGCCATCGTGATGGCCAGGAACCGTCGCATGATTCCATCTTCCCGTGCGGCAACCGGAGCGGATCGAGCCTACTGGCTCACGCCGCCTCGCGCACCAGTATCTCACCCTTCCCCAGTTCCAGAAAGTCCCCGCAGTACCGCCGGTACGCCGCATCAAGGCATCCCTCCGGCACAGCGAACCCCAGCGCCGCCAGGTGCCGCAGGTACAGTCGCAGGAACGTCGGCCGATAGGTGCAGGCGTACCTGAACGTCGGCAGCATGTCGGGCGTTGCGGTAGAGAACAGGCCGATCGTGCCGCGCTTCATCCCCGCGCCGTGCCGGATCCCCGTTTCGCCGCACACCAGCACGGTGCCGGCGATCATCCCGACGCCGACGAAGTCGCCCGCCCGGCCGCCGACGGCAATCAGCCCGCGGCGCATGGCGTGGCCGATCTCGTTCCCGGCGTCGCCGTCGATCAGGATCTCGCCATTGGTCATCCCCTTGCGGCCGCCGCGGTAGACCGCCCCGATCAGGTGCCCCGCATTGCCGTGCACGTGAATCCGGCCGCCGTGCATTTCGGCCCCGACCCAGTCGGCGACATTCCCCTGCACGATGATCTCGCCGCCGGTCATTTCGGCCCCGAGGTGCATGCCGGCGTCCCCTTCGACCCGAATCCGCCCGGCGGTCAGCTTCGTGCCGATCAATTTCACCTTGGAGCAGTCGCCCTGCCAGACGATCTCGGCGTCGTCCGCGGCCGAGCCGCTGACGTCGCAGAACTCTCCCAGCGGCACCTGTTTGTTGCCGCGCTGGATGAGCGTCCGTTTGACGTCGTCGGCGGACTGAGAACGGACCGCCTCCATCACGATGGAGTCGACCTCCAGCGGGATCGAAGTTGCGGTGTGGGGCGTGATGACCAGCGGCATGGGGTGCGAAATGCCTTCGTGTTGACCCACGGATGATCGGCGGTCCGCGAGGCGAAGTAAAGCGAGGCGCTGCACATCGTCGCCTGTGGACGCCTGCATCCGCCCGCCGAACCGGTTACACTTCGCCGCAAACCGCACCTGCGAACCCGCTCGACGAGGCACACTCATGGACCTGATCTCCACCCTCTCCGGCTCGCTGATGGAGAACTTCTTCCCCGCCGGCTGGGACCTGGCGCGAATCGATGCCTGCGTCGACGACGATCCGGCGGCGATCGGCACTCGGCAGCCGTGGTGGCACAGGCAGTTCACGCCGATCGCCTGCGATTCGGTCGCCGACTTCGACACGCTCATGGGGCATGAGATCGCGCTCACCATCAAGCGGAGCCGCGACGCCGGCGAGAAGTTGGCGATGATCCTCCCGGTCGGTCCGATGGGGATGTACCGCTGGGCGGTGTACTTCCTCTCCGAATGGGGCGTCCCGTGCGATCACGTGTGGGGCTTCAACATGGACGAGTGGAGCGACGCCGACGGCAACACGCTCCCCTCCACCAACACCGGGGCCTTTCAGTACGCCATGGAGCAAGCGTTCTACGGACCGCTCGGCAAGCTGACGGTGCCGAAGAAACAGCGGCACTTCGCGCTCAAAAAAGTGCTGCCGACCTACGCCGAGCGGATCAGCGAGCTGCGTGCGGGGGGAGCGAAACTGACGGTGATCTTCGGCATCGGGCGGGTCTGCCACATCGCGTTCTGGGAGCCGCACTTTGCGGGCGAATTTGCCACGGAACGGGAATGGAAGGCGCAGACGCACCGCCTGGGAGCGAAACTTCATCCGCTCACGATCGAGCAGAACGCGCTCACGAGCTTCAAGAGCCGTACGACAAAAGTCCCCGCGTATGCCAACACGATCGGGCCGGGGCTGTTCCTGAACGCCGACTGGATCATCGGCGGCGCCGACGGCACGCTCGGCCGCGGCATGATGTGGCAGGGGCTGAGCCTGTGGATGACGCTGCGGCACAAACCGACAGCGTGGATTCCGTCGAGTTACATGCCGACGCAGGCGGGGAGGCTGTTCTTCCTGCGGGAACTGGCCGGGCCGCTGGTGGCGGAGTGTAACTGAAGGAGTGGTTTGGTTGTTTGGTGGTTTGGTGAGGGGTAGTCGTGAAATCGTTCCACCAGGTGACCAAACTACCAAGCCACCATACTACCTCCGCTAGGTCACCTCCCCCAGCACGTCCTCGTTCACGTAGATCGGCAGCGGCGGATCGTAGTGTACCGCCAGCGCGATGGCGTCGCTGGGGCGGCTGTCGAGTTCGATGAGTTCCCCCTCCTTGCGGATACGGATGACGGCGTAGTAGGTGTGCTCGACGAGGTTCGTCACGACCACGTCCTGCGCCTCGCCGCCGAGTTCCTCGATCGCGTTCTTGAGCAGGTCGTGCGTCAGCGGGCGCTGCGGGACGTTCCCCTGCACGCGGCGGTCGATGCTGGTCGCCTCGAAGATGCCGATCAGGATCGGAAAGTGCCGCGGACCGTCGACTTCCCGCAGGAAGACCATCTGCTGATCGCTGATTTCGCTGATGATGATCCGCGCCAATTCCATGTGCACGAGCACGGCCAATATCCTTTTGCGAGGGAACGGTCCGCAGCGGCGGTCCGGCGCTGGTGGCCGGCCGTCACAGGCCGCGGCGTTTGCCGGCGACAGGGAACATGAGACGGGAACCGATGCGACAGGCCCGACTGCGAATATAGTCGGCGCTGCTGCGCGGTCGCAAGCAGCGGAGGCTCGCGCATCCTACGGCTGCGCGACGGCGTCCGGTTGCGCGGCGACGCGCTCCGCGTCGGCCGGCGGGGGCGGTTCGCCCACAGCGGTGGTCCCCTCGGCTCCCGTCGCTTCCGGCGAATCGAAGCCGACGAACTGGTACGTGCCGCCGTTCTGCGACGAGACCATGCGCATGAACTTCTCGCCGTCGGCGTTGCCGAAGCAGACGGTGTGAATCGCCACGCGCTGGCGGTTCATGTCCGCGACGCGTTTGACGACGCGATACTTGAACGCACCGTCCGTGAGGAAATAGATCACGTCGGGCTGCAGCCGCAGGGCCAGGAGCAGCGCCTCTTCCGGTTCAGTCTGCCCTTCCCCTTTCTGCTTTGCCATCCAGGTGAGGTAATGCTGTTTGGCCTCGGGAGTGGCGAACGCGAGTTCGCGGGCCGGCATGGGGATCGCGTGGTCGTTGAAGTAGACGATGAAGAACTGCTGGTCCTCGGACATCTGCGCGACGCAGCTCAGCAGTTCGAGTTTGACCCGTCCGAGGGCCGTCTTGCCCGGCCCGGGAAAGGGGTGGTTCATGCTGCTGGAGGCGTCGACGACGAACACGAATTTCCTGCCCGGCGTGCTGACGCCGAAGAACGAGCCGCCGGTCCCGCTGCCGTCACCGATGCCGTTGCCCGTCCCGTTGCCGATGCCGGTGGTGTTCTGCGTGCCGGTCCCGCCAGCGACCGAACGGACGGCGCTCCCCAGGTCCTGGTAGTCGAACGGCGCGCTGGCGGCGAGCGATGGCGAGAAGTGCTGATCGACGATCGGTGTCGGAGCCTTCGGCTCCGATGCGATGAACAGTGAGACGCTCCCCGGGCTGCTGCCGCCGGGGTCGTCGGAGAGCTGGTCGTCGAGCTGGATCTGGTCGGAGAGCGGTCCGCTGTGGCCGGTCGACGGCTCGCACCAGGCGGACTCGGCGATCGAGGGGGCGGTGGAAACGTTCCGGCTCTCCATGGCGATCAGGCCGAGGATGCCGAACGCGGAGAGATGGACGACGGTCGAGACTCCGATGGCGCTCCACGGCGGACACGCGCCCTGTCCGTGGAATGCCGCCGACCAGACTGACCGCCACAGGGCGAACACTGCGCACCATCTCCCTCTCGGGGGTCCCGCCCGTTGAAATCGGTTGGGCGCGGGGCCGGAATTCCGTCAAAACCCACAATCCAGCGTACCAATGCGCGTTGGCCGGGGCAAAGGAGAAATGTGCGGAGGTTAATCTCGTTCCGCCATGCCGGTTATGGCTACACTGCCGATTGTGCACATCGGACCGTCACCCATGTCTCCCGCCCCTGCCACGCCAGCCACCGAACCCGCGCTCCGCGAGCCGCCGATCGTGTTCTTTGACGGCATGTGCGGCCTGTGCAACCGGTTCGTCGATTTCGTGCTGCGGCACGACTGTGTCGGCGCGCTGCGCCTCTCGCCGCTGCAGGGGGAGACGGCCGAGCGGTTGCTGCCTGTGACCGACCGGGAGCAACTGGCGACGGTCATCGTCTGGGACAACGGCCGGCTGCACCGCCGTTCGGCGGCCGTCGTGCGGGTCTGCTGGCGGCTGGGACCAGTGTGGAAGGTGCTGGGGGGCCTGCTGTGGTGCATTCCACTGCCACTGCGCGACCTGGGGTACAAACTGGTGGCGGCCAATCGATACCACCTCTTCGGCAAAAAGGAGACGTGCCGGTTGCCGTCCCCAGAGGAGCGGGCACGGTTCTTACCGTAGGGCGGCCTTCCAAGGCCGTCCGTCGTGAGATCGACGCGGGCCGTGGTCGGGCGTGGAAGGCCGTGCGAAGCTCCTGGTCGCGGGCGGCATGGCGGGCTGGTGAAAGGCCGCCGCCACACCACCCACGCGCCGCCACCCCGGTCGGACTCGCGGCACACCGGCGGCCGCCACTCGTAGTGCCGGCAGCGGCGCGCCGCTTCGTCGTACCAGAGACACATCTCCTGCGGCTCCTGTCCGCGCGCGAGGCCGAGGAAGTGGGCGTCGATCTCGTCGATCAGTTCCCGCGGCAAATCCGGCGGTCGCGACGCAGGAGCACTGCCGTTCAGGCGCGACTGGTACACCAGCACCGGCGAGCCGATCCCCTCGCAGCACAGGCCGCAGCCGTCGCACGTGGCGGGTTCGAGTACGGGGAATTCGCGGATCGTCGTCATCGCGCCTGTTCGGCAATGCCGCGATAAACGTCGAGGGCGCGCTCGTATTCAGCCAGTTCGTCCGGACGGAGCACGGCGCGATTACGCTCGATCTCAATCTCCATCCGGCGGATGAGAAAGGCCGTCTCGTACTGTCGCGGAGGCAGCGGCCTGTCGGCGACGTCGATGAACACCGGCGCGGAATGGGCGTACCGCATGCCCGCGTCGGTCGGCTCCCCGGCGAAGACCCGCACGGCGACCCACGATGTGCCGTCGATCTGCACCTGCTTGTCAAACGTGCTGCGCCACGTTCGCTCATTGAACCGATCGATCGCGGGTGCAATGACTTCCAGGACCTGCCCATTCTTGACGATCTCGATCCGTGAAATCGGCTGCGCGCTGTCGACCGTCCCCTGCACGCGCACGCTCGTCGGCCCCTCCGCCTTGATCGTCGCTCCCGGCGGCTGATCGCCGACAGTCGCAAACAGCATCGGCCCCGTCGTCACGAAACTGCGGCCGGCGTTGAGACCGGCGATCCATTTGTCGTAGCTGAACCCGTCCGGCAGCTCGACGTACACCCGGCCAAACCCCAGCGGCACCGGGTGTACGCCCGAGGCCGTCCCCCCCGTGGGACGCATCCGGAAACCGCAATTGAGCAGCGCGTAATACGTCTTGAACCCGAAATCGAGCCAGCCCCAGCCGGTGAAGCCGTCGGCGTCGTGCTCGATGTTCCATTCCTCCGGGAGCTGGTCGATCGTCCATTGCTTGAAAAAGAACTCCGTCCGCCAGACGTGATTGTTCGAGAGTTCGAACAGGTCGACGTTCATCACGGGGATGAGCATCATCGACCAGGGCCAGGAATGTTTGTCGAGATCGAGGATCGCCCCCTGCGCCCGCGCTTCGGCCGCGACGGGGCCGACCGGCGGCGCGGCGGGACGCAGCGGCTCCTTGTGATTCAGCACGAACACCGCACCGAGCGTGTGCCGCTGGCCGTTGACGGTGAACAGTTCGTACTCGGTGTTCACCGGCCAGAAGACATGCGTCGGGTCGACCTGCGTCAACTCCGCTTTGACGCCGACCGACTTGTCCCCGTCCCGCGCGCTCGCGGGCCGCTCGGCCTGCGCCGGCGGCGTGTAGGCGTCGCGCACCCAGTACGAGAGCGGCAGCGCGACGTTGAGATCCTCGGCCAGCATGACGTTCGGCAGGTCTTCGAGCGTGCGATGCACGTGCGTGTCGCCGGAATACCACCCGCGCTCGGCCATGTTGGTCCAGCGCTGGAGCTTTACGGTGTGCTCGACCGATTTGTCGGCGACGGTGAACGGTGCTTCGTACGACACGTACTCCTTGCCGCGTTCGACCGTCAGGCTGTATTTGCCGGGGGGGGCGTCAAACATGAACGGATGCGCGGAGACGGTCGTGTGCCGTTCGAGACTGGTGGGGGAGCGGGCGACGTCGTACTTGACGGCGGTGCCGGCCGCATCGGCGGACTTCGCGAAGTACCACTCCCCCTGTTCGGAGCGGAGATAGGCGCGGCAGGGGAGCGGGGCGGCGGTGTCTGCGTCGACAACCGTGACACGGACGGGATGGGTCTCCTGGGCGCGGGCGTCAGGTGACGAAAGCAAGGCCGTGCCGACCGACAGGAGCGCAACAACTGGAAAGTGCGAGCGCATCGGTGTCTTTCGCGAATGGAGGAAGTCGATGCGATCATCGTAACCGGGAGCTGACTGGAACGCACGGATCACACCCAGCGCTGCGTGCACCGCCATCGGTGACGTCCAGACAAGCACCGCAACCTGCAACCGGGCGAATTCACCGCGAGAGTGCCGACGCCAACTCGTTTTGTGTTAGGATCTTGCAGCACATCGTTGGAGTGGAACGCAACCGCGGGCAACCTTTCTGACTTTCTTTGCGGATTTCTACACGCCACGGAGCTCAACCCGGCGCAGGAGGGAAGGGGGTCGGGTCTCCACATTTCACTTTTGCCGATACAGGGCAACCTTTGCAAATGAACGCACCCGGCCGGCAAAAGTGAAATGTGGAGACCCGACCCCCGCCACCAGAACGTCAACTTGTTTTGTGATAGGATGTTGCGGCACATCGCGGGAGTGGAACGCCGGCACGGGCCCCCGTTTCTGACTTTCTTTGCGGATTTCTACACTCCACGGAACGCAATGCGGGCTTGTCAATCGGGAGGCAAGTGGGCTCTCAGGAGTGATGTGAATGGACCAGGTGCGTCAGGCAGTCGAACCGGATGATCCGCGTGTCAAGGCGGCGCTGGCGGAGTACATGGAGCGGGTCGACCGCGGCGAACAGGTCGACCGCGAGCAGTTCCTCGCCGCTCACGCCGACATCGCCGATGATCTGGGTTCGTTCATCACGACCTCCGAGGAACTCGCCCGGCTGGCGTCTCCAGCTCGGAAGGACGCCGAGGCGCAGAGCATCTCGACAAGGTCGCTCGCCGAGCGCGACCAGGAGACGCTGATTCCGCAGCGCGTACAGGGCGCACAAAGTGACCCGGACGCTTCAAGCGTCCGGGTCACTGACCGCCTGCCGGAACAATTCGGCCGTTACAAGATCCTCAAGCCCCTCGGCAGCGGCGCGATGGGGACCGTCTACCTCGCCGAGGACTCGCAACTTCACCGCAAAGTCGCGCTCAAGACTCCCAGCTTCGAGCAGGACGAGACGGGCGAACTGCTGGAGCGGTTCTATCGCGAGGCGCGGTCGGCCGCGACGATCCGGCATCCGCACATCTGCCCGGTGTTCGACGTCGGCGAAATCGGCGGCAAGCACTACATCACGATGGCCTACATCGAGGGACGGCCGCTGTCGGCCTATATCCGTCCCGACAAGCTGCAGGCAGAACGGCAGACGCTCGTCGCCATTCGCAAGCTGGCGCTCGCGCTGCAGGAGGCGCACGACCACAACATCATCCATCGCGACCTAAAGCCCGGGAACATCATGATCGACGGCAAGGGGGAGCCGATCGTGATGGACTTCGGCCTCGCGCGGAAGGTCCACCGCGAAGACGCGTCGCGGCTGACGCAGAGCGGCATGATCGTCGGCTCGCCCGCCTACATGTCGCCCGAGCAGGTGGAAGGGGACCCGGACAAGCTGGGACCGGCGGCCGATCAGTACAGCCTGGGGGTGATTCTCTACGAGCTGCTGACGGGCCAACTGCCGTTCCGCGGTTCGGTGACGGCGGTGATCGGGGCGATCCTGACGAAGGAGCCGACGCCAGTGTGCGAACTGCGCGCGGGGATCGATCCGCGAGTCGCGGCGCTGTGCGCGCGGATGATGGCGAAGCAGGCGCGGGACCGGTTCCCGTCGATGAAGGCGGTCGCGGAGACGATCGCGGGGATCCTGAAGGAAGCGCCGGGCGAGGCGCTGAAGGAGACGGTGCGCACGGTGGAGCGTCCGGCTAAACCGCAAGCGGGAGCGAAGGTCGAGAAGGGGGCGGAAGCAGCGGCTGCGGTGTCGATCACGGCCAGCAACGTGACGTCGCTCTTCGAAGCGGCGCAGAAGTGCCTGCGCAAACATGACTATGAACAGGTGGTCCAGATGCTGCAGCAGATCCCGGAGCAGAAACGGACGGACGAAGTACGCGCGCTCCTCACGAAAGCCCGTCAACTCGCAGACGAGGTCTCGTTCCTGCTGGCAGAGATCGACGAAGCGGAGCGGGTCAACGACAACGCCGTGCTGACTCGCGCGACGGACGAACTGCTGAAGCTCAAGCCGAAGCACCACAAGGCGCTCGCGATCAAGGAGGAGCTGAGCCGTTACGGCAAGGGCAAACTCTGGAAGCCGGGGGGCTATACGCCGGATGGCCGGCGGATCGGGGAGGGGAGCTGGATCCCGTGGCTGGGCATCGCGGTGGGGGTGATCGCGTTCGCGGCGACGCTGTGGGCCGTGACGATCTATCTCCGCTCCGGCAGCGCCGTCGTGCGGGTGCAGATCAATGACCCCAACATCAAGTTCACGCTCCAGGGGCAGACGATCACGATCGACGACAACGGGAAGGAACTGAAGATCAGCCCGGAGGATGAGAACACCCTCAGTATTTCCTATGGCGACGCAACCTTTACGAGCGACCAGTTCACGCTGAAGAAGGGGGACAACCCGGCGGTCGTGGTGGAAGTGCTCGACAAGACGCTGGCGGCGAAGTTCGGCGACCTGTCGATCGGCGAGTGGCCGGTGGAGCCACAAGTGGACGTAACGACCGTCGCCACCAAGCAGCCGGAGTCGGCCTCACCACTCGCTGCTCCCGCGGACGATGCCGACCTCGCCAGCATGCAGGGAACGTGGCGGGTCGTCGCCGAGGAATTCAATGGTGCGGTGGTCTCTGAAGCCGAACTCCAGGCACAGGACAAGACACTCACCGCCCTAAATGATCACTTCAACATCGAGAGGCGATTTGACGATGGGACTCGCGGCAAAACGGACGGCACGATTGAGATTGTGCAAAGCACTACTCCCAAGCAGTTCAATTGGTCCGGGACCTGGCTGGACGGCACCAGCGTGGAACTGGTCGGACTGTACGAACTGAAGGGGGACAACTTGCGGATGGTGTATAGGATGCGCAAGCCGGGCGCGACTAACTCGCGTCCGACGCGGTTCGCCAGCATCGGCGAAGGCGGCGGGACGCTCGTCATAGACTTTGAGCGTGTGCCTGCCAGCACGACGTCCATCGTCCCGGTAGACGCCGTCGCCTTCCAAGGTCACTCGTACAAGTACTTCGGCGAGAAAGTCACGTGGAAGGAGGCGAAACAGCGGTGCGAACAGATGGGGGGACACCTGCCGATCGTCGAGACGGCGGCCGAGAACGCATTCCTCAACGACCAGGCCGACAAGGGATTCCCGTCAGCCGGACGCAACGGGTTTGAGTCAGTCTGGCTCGGCGCGACTGATGAAGTCAAAGAGGGGGAATGGCGCTGGATCGACGGCTCGCGCGTCGCGTACACCAACTGGCAGAGGAACCAGCCGAACAACAAGCAGAACCAGGAACACTACGCGCTGCTGTGGCTGTCCCGCGATCCGAACCGCGTCAGCGGGCAATGGAGCGACCAGCCAAATGATTCGGTGCAGCACATCGCGCACTTTATCTGCGAGTGGGGTGATCGCAGCGCGGCTCCGGAACAAGCCGCGTGGACCGAACTGTTCAATGGCGCGAATCTCACCGGCTGGCACACCGTCGGTGATGGCGGATGGACCGTGCAGAACGGTGTACTCACGGGCGCGCCAGGCGACGGCTGGATCGCGACGGACCGCGACTTCACCGATTTCGAACTGGAGCTGGATTTCCGCCTGTCTGCGCGCGCCAACAGCGGCGTGTTCCTGCGCATCCCGGATCAGGGGGCGCTCAGTGGCGCCGATTTCATGGAAGTCCAGTTGATCGACGAGGCCATCCAGGCCAACGTCGAAACGTGGCAGCGCACCGGCGCCCTCTATGCTGTGCAGGGGCCGACGCCGGCCCCGAACCCGGCAGTCGGACAGTGGCATCAACTCTCGATCCGCGCCGACGGTTCCGAAATCACCATCTCCATCGACGGCGCCGAAGTGAACCGCGTTAACGTCGGCACCGCGCCATTGCTCGGCCCGCCGAAGCGCGACCTGCATCGGCCGGGCGGCCACATCGGGTTCCAGCACCGCGGGCAACCGGTTGAGTTCCGCAACATCCGCATTCGGGAGTTGACGGCGGCCGCGTCGTCGGCATCCACAGTACCGGCCGGGGACGCCTGGACCGAATTGTTCAACGGCCGGGACCTGACGGGTTGGAAGGGGTTCATCGGCGATCCGGTGAAACGATTACAGATGTCCGCGGCGGAACGGGCCGCGGAGCAGGCTGCCGCCGATCAACGCATGCGTCAGCACTGGAAGGTCGTCGGCGGCGTCCTGGAATTCGACGGTCAGGGGGACAGCCTGTGCACGGCTCGCGACTACGGCGACTTCGAGTTGTCGTTGGACTGGAAGATTCCCCCCGGCGGCGACAGCGGCGTCTACCTCCGCGGTTGTCCGCAGATCCAGATGTGGGACACGGGCTCAGGCAAACCGGACGCCGACAAAGGTTCGGGAGGGCTGTACAACAACAAGTCCAACCCGCGCCTGCCTGCCGTCAAGGCGGATAACCCCGTCGGGGAATGGAACACGTTCTTCATTCGCATGGTCGGTGACCGCGTGACCATCGA
>CAZWGW010000045.1:0-17737 GCA_964633565.1 uncultured Planctomycetaceae bacterium | reverse complement strand
ACATCGCGCGTCGCGGCGGCAGCGGGAGCAGTCGGGGGAGACATCTCCACAACCGGTAATGTGACGCGAAACACCGTCGCGCCGGGCGCCGACGTCAACAACTCGATCCCGCCGCCGGCAGTCTCGACGATGTTCCGGCAGACGAACAGCCCCAACCCGGTTCCGGTCGGCTTGGTCGTGAAATACGCCTCAAACAGCCGCCGCTGATCGGCCGGTGCGATCCCGCTCCCGTCGTCGCGGACTTCTATCTCCAGACGCCCCGGGACGAGCCGCGTCGTGATCTGGATCGTCCCCCCCTCCCCGGTGGCATCCAGCGCGTTGAGTACCAGATTCAGGAACACCTGCAGCATCTGGTCGCGCACCACGGCGACGCGCGGCACGTCGGCGGCATACTGTGTCACGACGTGTTTCCCCTTCTTCCGTTTGTAGTACTTGGCGACGTTGAGGGCCGCATCGATCACTTCGTGGATGTCGCAACTCGTCACGTCCTTGCTGGCCGGCCGTGAAAAGCCGACCAGTTCCCGGAGCGTCCGCTGGATGCGCCGCAACTGGTCGTCGACCATGCCCAGCCGCTCGTGCATGTAGTCGTCCAGTTCGCGGCGGTTCATCATCTGGACCAGCGAACTGATGGCGGCCAGCGGATTGCCGACCTCATGCGCGATGCCGGCTGCCAGCAGACCGAACGCGGCCTGCTTTTCCTGCTGGACGACGAGCGCCTGGGACTCCTGCAGCTCGCGCGAGCGCTCGGCAATACGCTCTTCAAGGAGCGCCTGGTTCCGCTGCAATTCCTCGTTGAGTTCCGAAAGCCGCCGGCCGGCCGCCTTGAGCAGCGCGACCAGGGCCGTGCTCGCCCACGTCACCCAGCCCATAATGATCAGCATGAGCAGCAGCGACTTGATGCCGCTCCGTTCCGGTGGACCCTGGCTGATGGCGAGCAGCGAGTAGCTGACGGCGTGCAGCAGATACGTGGCGTACGTGACGCGCGGAGAGTAACGGATCGCGCACACCAGCAGCGACAGGAAATAATAGAAGCGGAACAGACTGTCCAGGCCCTCATCGAAGTGGCACAACAGGCCGATGAAGACCGCCTCCATGAGCGAGATGAACAGCGGCAGCCGGCTCAGGAAGACCTTCCCCTGCAGGCTCCAGACCGTGTCGATCAGCGCATAGACCGCCCCGAGCGTCAGGATGGCGTTCAATTCCGGCTGATGGTCGTTCGGTCCGACGAAGTTGACGAGCACGTAGCCGACGCACAGCCCGAACCAGCGGATACGGACGGTGATCGTTTCGGCCGGCAACTGCCAACTGAAATCGTCACGCATGATCGGGAGGGACGCGCTGTCGGTTGGGGAAGCGGGACGGGGGGGCATGGCGCGGGGCGTCTTTCTGGCTCACCGTGGCTGCATGGTAGCGATTCCAGGGCGGGCGCAAACAGGCCCGCGGCTCCATGCGAGGACCGGTTGCAGTCCGATCTGCTACAATGCCTGCCGACATATTTTGCGAGGTCTGCCGGGATGTCAGTCGTCCGAAAACCGGCCGCGGCCGGCCTGTTCTATCCGCGCGACGCGCCGAAACTGCGTGCCGAGGTTGAACGTTATCTGGCCCAGGCGTCGCCAGAGGGCCCGCCTCTCAAGGCCGTAATCGTTCCGCACGCCGGTTATGATTACTCGGGACCGATTGCCGCCTCGGCGTATGCCCGCGTGCGACCGGCGCATGCGACAATCACGCGCGTGGTGCTGCTGGGGCCGTCGCATCGGGTGCCGTTTGAGGGTCTGGCCGCCAGCGGGGCCGACGCGTTCGAGACGCCGCTGGGGCTGGTGTCGCTCGACGCCGCCGGAGTCGCCGCGGCGCTCGCGCTACCCTCCGTGCGGGTGCTCGACGCCGCTCATGCCACGGAGCACAGCCTGGAGGTACACCTGCCCTTCCTGCAGGTCGTGCTGGATCGGTTTCAACTCGTGCCGCTCCTCGTCGGAGACAGTTCACCCGACGAAGTCGACGAGGTGCTGAAGACTTTGTGGGGGGGGCCCGAGACCCTCATTGTGGTCAGTTCGGACCTCAGCCATTACCACGGATACGCCGAGGCGCGGCGGATCGATACAGAGACGGCCCGATACATCGAACGCTGCAACTTCGGACAACTGTCGGGTCAGCGAGCCTGCGGGTTCCTGCCGGTCGGGGGCCTGCTGCACAACGCCCGCCGCAACGGCCTTTCCGTCAGGACCGTCGACCTCCGCAACTCGGGCGATACGGCGGGCGATCGTTCGCGGGTCGTCGGTTACGGCGCGTTTATCATCGGCTGACCTTCCGGGAAACACGTGACGTGTCCGAAACCTGCTCGTTCAGCCGGTCGCTCCAGACGCGGTTGCTGTGGGTTGCGGCCCGCGCCATCGCTGCCGGCTGCGACGGCGATCAGTGGCCGCCGCTGACGATTGACCCAGGGCAGTTTCCGGCGCCGCTCCAACTGCCGCGAGCCACCTTCGTGACGATTCGACGGCGGGGACACCTGCGCGGCTGCCGTGGCTCGGTCACTGCGACAGAGCCGCTGGTCATCAATGTGGCCCGCAGCGCTCGGGCGGCAGCGTTCACCGACGAACGGTTCCCGCCCATCACAGTCGATGAACTGTCCGCATTGGACATTCATGTCTCGATCCTGAACGCTCCCGAGCCCCTCCCGGTTGCCGACGAGGCAGAACTTCTGGCGGAACTTCGACCAGGACGCGACGGATTGATCCTGACGGCGGGGACGCGTCAGGGGCTGTTTCTGCCCGCGGTCTGGAACAAGTTGCCGGAGCCACGGGTTTTCGTCGAACATCTCAAGCAAAAGGCGGGGTTCGACGTGGACTTCTGGTCGACCGACATTCATGTCCAGCGTTTCACGGTGGAAGAGTGCCGTGGCGACGTGGCGGCGCTGCTGCACGACCGGATTGTGGCCGACGATCCCTCGGGCGACGCGTAGAATAACGGAACGCACTCCCAGACAGCGGGGTGATCAGGACCTTCCATGCTCGCGATTCACCCAAAACATATCGCCCCCACGAAGTACTGGCACGCGCTGGACGACGGCCGCGTGCAGTGCGACCTCTGTCCGCGCTTCTGCAAGCTGCATGAGGGGCAACGGGGGTTCTGCTTTGTTCGCGCCTGCCAGGACGGACAGGTGGTGCTGACGACCTATGGTCGATCCAGCGGCTACTGCATTGATCCGATCGAGAAGAAGCCGCTGAATCACTTCTACCCCGGAACCCCCGTGCTGTCGTTCGGCACCGCCGGCTGTAACCTGGGCTGCCGCTTCTGCCAGAACTGGGACATTTCGAAATCGCGGGAAATCGATACGCTGGCCGATGAGTCGCAGCCGGAGACGATCGCCCGGGCAGCGATGGAACTGGGGTGCCGTTCGGTTGCCTTCACCTACAACGACCCGGTCATCTTTCATGAGTACGCCATCGACGTCGCCGCCGCCTGCCGCGAGCACGGCGTCAAGACGGTCGCCGTCACGGCGGGCGAGGTCTGTCCCGAGCCGCGCCGGGAGTTCTATGCCTGGATGGACGCGGCCAATGTCGACCTGAAGGGCTTCACCGAGCGGTTTTACCACGAAATCTGTGCCGGACACCTGGCACCGGTACTCGACACGCTGCAGTACCTCAAACACGAAACCGAGGTCTGGTTTGAAATCACGACGCTGCTGATCCCGGGTGAAAACGACACCAGCAACGAACTGGAGGCCATGTCGCAGTGGATCGTGGAGCACCTCGGTCCGGACGTGCCGCTGCACTTTACGGCATTCCATCCCGACTTTCGGATGCTGGACAAGCCGCGCACACCGCCGGAGGCGCTGCGGCGGGCGCGCGAGATCGCCCTGTCGAACGGCGTCCGGTATTGCTACACCGGCAATGTCCACGACAAGTCGGGGGGGAGCACCTGCTGCCATGAGTGCGGCCAGGTCCTGATCGGCCGTGACTGGTATGTGCTTTCCGACTGGAACCTGACAGCGGAACATTGCTGTGCCCGGTGTGGGACCGAATTGCCGGGGCGATTTGACGCACGGCCTGGCGATTGGGGTCCGCAACGCGTTCCGGTGCGGCTGAGCAACTATGCGGTATCGCACCGCGCACAGTAACCCGAAGCGTCACCGAGGATCGGCGGCCAGCCACAACTCCGCCCCTCGCTGACGCTTCGGATTACAGTGATAAATGCTCTGCGTCGATCGGCAGGTTTTGCCGCTGCTGCCGGATTCACTCAAGTTCGTCTGGAGTCCGCCCGCAGGGGCGGCTATAACACCGGCGACATTCGCCGCTCGCCGCCCCTCTCAACGGCGCGGCGGATCGTCATCCCTCCACTCACTTCCCTCGTATACCACCCTGAGACAACCATCCGACGGGATCGCGGTGCGCGCCGAGTCGCGTACAGTCCTCGTGGGATGGCGGCGCTCCTGTGCGGCGCGCCGCTGATCCGACAGAAGCCCCCACGGCTTCGGGAGCCCCCTCCATGCTGATGCGCGCCATGACGGTCTGCCTCTCCCTGTTCGGAATGCTGCTCGCCGGCGGCTGCAATGTCGTGCCCGACTGGCAGTTGCGCCAGGCACAACTGCGGACGATGCAGATGTACCGGCAGAATCAGTCGCTCGGTTCACAACTCAGTCAGTCGCAACAGATGGCCGGCCAGTTTGCTGCCGAGAAATCACAGCTTGAGCAGCAACTCGCAATCGCAAACCAGCGGGTCGACAACCTGAACGCCGAGCGCGCCGCCCTGCATGACCGGTACAAGCACCTGCTCACCGGTGCGCAGAATCCCTTGCCGGCACCGACCAACGAACGCTTCCGCGCACTGGCCGAGAAATACCCGGACTTCGAGTTTGACCCGGAAACGGGGGTCAGCAAGTTCGACAATGATCTGCTGTTCGCGCTGGGGAGCGATGAGATCCGGCAGGAAGCCCAGGCGCTGCTGGCCGAATTTGCCGGCATCATGAACAGCGACGAGGCCCGGCCGTTCAAAGTGCTGGTGGTCGGGCACACCGATGATGTCCCGATCAAACGCACCAGCACAATGTCCAGGCACCCGACGAACTGGGAACTTTCCGTGCATCGGGCGACCGCCGTCGTGCACGCCCTGGCGAACAAAGGGATCGCCGAGAACCGCATGGGCGCAACCGGCTACAGCATGTACCAGCCAGTCGCCCCGAACTCGAACGACGCCAACCGGCAAAAGAACCGTCGCGTCGAGATCTATATCCTCGCAGCGGATGCGCCTGTGGCGTCTTTGCCCGATTGAGCGCAGAGGGCGACACAAATCGGGAAATACCGGCTCACGCCGCGGTCCCGGCTCGCCCACCCTTCAACAAATCCGGCGCGGCGTCTCCGGTGACGGGACCTGTGGCCCACTCGCCGGTGTCTTCGACCATCGGCATGTCGTTTCCAATGGCCGCATCGAGCGCCGATCGTCCCTCGGGCGTCAGTCGGTAAACGATTCCGCCATTATGATCCAGCAACTGGAAGCTGAGCAGGCCGCGGGCAATCAGTGCCCCATGCAGCGGGGCCAGACGCTCGGCCGACACCCCGTCGAGCAGCGGCAGCCGGGCTACCCAACCGGTCGATTCGTCATTCAAGACACTGGAATCGTTCGCTGTCCTGCGTGCCGCCACCTTGGGGGAAGTTGTCTGTTGCAAACGAAGGTAAGCGGCCAGAAGTTGAACCGCATCATTGTCCAGGCTCATCGGCGCGAGTACATCGGAGGTCATGTTCTCGGTATCGGAGCGTAAAGACCGCGCCATCAAACAGGACCACGCGCCTCGCTACGACCGGTACACCTGTCAGCATACAACCGACACAGTCTTGGGCGCCCATTGCAGCATTGAAATTGACGACAACGCCTGGTCATATCAATTACGACTCGTTCTTAACCACAACCTCGGCAAGTAGTTGCACGATTCCGCCGCCGTCGCAAATCGGGCGGCAACCTGGCGAACGAGTCGTCGGTCGGGACCTGATTCAGCAATACGTCACCACCATCAGCCACGACGACACACCGGTGAGAGCGGCCAAAGCTGCTGGTTGATTCTTCGCAGGAGGGCGGTTCCGCAACTTCGCCGTCGCTGGCGATCCGATCCGACAGGGGAAATGCGTTTGCTCGCTTCCGCTCCCTGTGTCGGCTGAATAAACTGGGTTTCGGTGCCGCCGTACGGCTCGCCCACGAAGACGGTTGCAGCGAAGTGACTCCGCGCCTGCGGCAGGATGTGCCGCATTTCTACGGGACAGTGGTTGTCCCCGCGAGTTCGGTGACTGGCGAGACTGCAGCGCCCCCGGGAGTATCGAATGTTTGTGTCCCTGCGTGCGTTCGTGTTGACTGCGTCCGCTGTTGTCTTGAGTTTTGCGGGCGCGACGGCCCAGGACGCCCCCGTCACGGCAACCGCTGCCGATTGGCCGGCGCTCATCAAGCAGCGTGCCGAGATTTTCACGCAATTGCAGAATATTCAGCGCGCGTTTCAGGAAGTGAGCTCTGGACAGCGGACGGCCGACGATGCCGAAATTGAGAAACTGCGGAAAGAGGGGGAGCAACTCGTCACGACGTTGCAGAAAGAAGTGTTCCCCAGGATGTATGCGGCGGCCAGGGACCTGTTGAAACAGGAGACGCTGGACGACGTAACGGCGGACGTCATTGCCGAGTTGGCGTATGGCTCGTTCCAGCAGAACCGGTTTCAGGAGGCAGCACAACTCTCGGACGCCGTGGTCGCGAAAAACCCCAAGAACACCAAGGCCGTCAATGTCTCCGGTGTCGTGCATTTTGCGATGCAGGACTTCGAGAATGCCGTCGCGACGCTCGAACGCGCCAAGGCGGAGGACCTGTTGATCCCCGACCTCGGCGGGCAGTATCTGGATGTCGCCCGCAGTTACGTCGGTTACTGGGAGAAGGAGCAGGAGATTCGCGCCAAGGAGGCGGACTTGGCAAGTGATGAGCAATTGCCGCGAGTAGCGCTCAAGACAAGCCGCGGCGACGTGCTGCTGGAACTCTTTGAGAACGAGGCGCCCAATACGGTCGCGAACTTTGTCAGCCTGGTCGAAAGCGGGTTTTATGCGGGCACGAAGTTTCACCGGGTCATTCCAGCGTTCATGGCGCAGGGAGGGGACCCGAATACGAAGGAAGGCGCGCAGGGGAACCCCGGAAGCGGCGGACCGGGCTACACCATCAAGTGCGAATGCTATCGTCCGGACTTCCGACGGCATTTTGCCGGAAGCCTCAGCATGGCCCACACTCCTGAGAAGGACACGGGCGGATCGCAGTTCTTCATCACGCATGTGCCGACGTTTCATCTGGATGAGCCATTCGCTCCCGCGCCGCACACGGTTTTCGGCCGCGTCGTCGAGGGGATGGACGTCGTCCTCGCGATCAAGAAGGACGATGTGATCCAGTCGGCAACAGTGGTCCGCAAGCGGAACCACGAGTACAAGCCCGAGACACAGGTTGAGGATCGGTAAATCTGCCGGGCAGGCCGCCGTCGTCCTGCCCGTGACACTGTTCCGCCGCGACCAGCACTGCCTCGGACGTGCGTGGATGACTCAAACGGTGCGTGAGAAGTGGCTGCCTGTTTCAGAGGTGACGTCTTGTCGCGACTGCCGCTGGCCAACTGGAACGGCGTCGAGATGCCGCTTACGGAAGTGCGCGTCCCCGTCCTCGACCGGGCATTCCTGTTCGGCGATGCCGTGTACGAAGGCCTTCGCGTCTACAGCGGACGGGTCTTCTTGTGCGCCGAACACCTCCAGCGGCTGCGACGCAGCCTGGGGGAGTTGCGAATCGCCGCCGACGTCGACCGGCTGGAACAACGAATGCTGGAGACCGTCTCGCACAGCGGCGTCCGGCAAGGCTTCATCTACATTCAGGTGACTCGCGGCGCCGCGGCGCGCCGCACGCACCGTTTTCCTGATCCGCCGACCACTCCAAACGAGTTGATCTGGGTCGATGAGATCACGACGGATCCCTACGGCCCCCTGCGCGAGACGGGAGCACGCCTGCTGACGTTTCGTGATGTGCGCTGGCAGCGGTGTGACATCAAGTCGGTCAACCTGCTGGGAAACTGCCTGGCGGCGCAAGCGGCCGCCGAGGCCGGTTGCGCGGAAGCGTTACTCGTGGACCGCGACGGAACGATCACCGAAGGCTCGCATACGAGCGTGTTCGGCGTCCGGGGAGGCCGGATCATCACGTCTCCGCTCGGACCACACATTCTTCCCGGGATCACGCGGGCGCTCGTGCTGGGTCTGGCCGAGCGGGCCCGGGTGCCGGTCGCGGAAGAATCGATGCACCGCGACCGCCTGTGCGAAATTGACGAACTGTTCCTGACCGGTACAACGGCGGAGGTACTCCCGATTACCGTTGTGGACAACGAGCCGATCGGCGACGGACGCCCAGGACCGATTACCCGGCAGTTGATGGTGACGTATCACGAGTTCGTGCGGGACTGGCTGGCGGCGACGGAAACGTCGGGAATGGGGTGACTCTCTGCAGGCCCGCTGTTTTCTCCAATTCCCCTTGCATGGATGCCGAAAACAGACGATGTTCATGACCAGTGACCGAGGGATGCGGTCGTATCCTGGGCAAGAGACCCGCTAATGCCGGGTTGTAAAGCACCCGCCTGTTACGGATGGATGTGCGTCGCGATTGTCGCCGGATGCCTGTGGGCCCGGTCGACGGCGACGGCACAGGACCCGTCGCGCGCTGCCGATGCATCCGCCGCGCCGGCTGTGCCCGCCCCGCCCGCCGCGGATTCTCACCGTGACGTTGTCCCCGACGGCCGCGTTGCGGATCTGATCGAACGGTTCACATACGCCGCGATCATCGCCGTGCTGCTTCTGTGCGGCATGGGGCTCCCCCTCCCGGAGGAAGTCCCGATCCTGACCTCGGCGATCCTGTCCCATTCCGGCCACCTCCAGCCGTGGTGGGCGCTGGGCGCCTGCATGTTTGGCGTGATGCTCGGGGATTCCATCATGTTTCTCCTCGGGCAGCGGTGGGGACCGCATGTGCTGGAGCATCGGCTCTCCCGCAAACTGTTGACGGCCGAACGGCAGGAAACGATTGCCCGTTATTTCGACCGCTATGGGGCGTGGATCATCTTTGCAGCCCGGTTCCTGCCGGGGATCCGGTCGCCGTTGTTCCTCACGGCCGGCTCGATGCGAGTGTCGTTCTGGACGTTCTTCGGCATGGATGGGGCGGCGGCGCTGGTCAGCATACCGACCAGTTTCTGGATCGCGTATTACTTTACGGACAGACTTGAGGAGTTGCTCCACCTGCGCGAGCGGGTGCATTATTGGGCGCTGCTGCTGGTCGCCGCCGGGCTGCTCGGCTGGTTGCTGCTCCATCGGCTGTGGAGTCGCTGGTGGGCCTCCCGAAGCAGCCGCTCCGCGCCGGTCCCGCCCGGCGCCGGGCAGTCCCGCTCGAACAACGCCGACGAAGTCGCCTGCAAGCGGTGACCCTGCCGATGTCCGACGCTCCTCCGCCCGCGACCGCGCCTGTCTGGCCCGTCGGGGTCGTGGTCTTTACGGCACTGTACCTGCTGGCCTCAGTCTACGGCGCCATCCTGACCGGCAACCGCGAGTTCGTGTTCTATCTCGTGGTCATGCTGCTGCTGATCCTTGGAATCGGGGCCGTGCATCGTCGCGTCGGCTTCAGCCGGGGCGTGTTGTGGGCGCTCTCCCTGTGGGGGCTGGCGCACATGGCCGGAGGCCTCGTCCCCGTGCCGGATTCCTGGGCAATTGACGGGGGCCACCCCGTGCTGTACAGCGTGTGGATCATCCCGGAGCGGTTGAAATACGACCAGGTCGTTCACGCCTGGGGGTTCGGCGCAACGACTTTCGTCTGCTGGCAGGGGCTGCAATTCATCGTCCGCACTCAATCCGCAGGGCGTCGCGTGCAGCCAACCCTGGGGATGCTGACGTTGTGTGCGGCCGCCGGCATGGGGTTTGGGGCGTGTAACGAAGTCGTCGAGTTTGTCGCCAAACTGATGATCCCGCACACAAACGTCGGCGGCTACGAAAACACCGGCTGGGACCTGGTTGCGAACCTGGTCGGGGCCGTTGCCGCAAGCGCGTTCATCTGGCTCCGACACAGGGCGATCCAACCCGCCTGATGGCGCAGCGTCCCACGCAGTTCATCACGGTTGGCGCCCCACGACCAGCGCCGTGTAATGAGTCGGCCAGCCCCGGCTGAGCATCAGACCGCGCCGTAAGGGAACTCCCTCCACGGTCTGCCGCACAAACGCCAGCGGCAATTCCGGATCGGGTCGATCCAGATTCACGATCGGCAGCAGCGTGCCGCGGCGCATGGACTCCAGCATTGCGGCGAGTTCCACGCTGCCGGACGCATTCCCCAAGTGCCCGGTAGCCGATTTGAGCGTCGTAACGGGCACCTTGCGGCCGTGTGCGCCGAACACGTCCAGGATGGCGCGCGCCTCGACCAGATCGCCGGTTCGCGTGGCATCGCCGGTCAGATGAATGAAGTCGATTTCGTCGGGCGGGCACTCCGCCTCGTGCAACGCGCGTGTGATGCACTTTGCCAGCAGGCGCGTGCATCCCGCGACGTCCTCGTGTGGCACGCCAGTCATTGCCGCATACCCCAGCAGTTCGCCATGCACCGTGGCGCCGCGCTGGAGCGCGGTATCGGCGTCTTCCAGGATCATGAGGCACGCACCTTCCCCGGCGACGCTGCCATCACGATCGACGTCATACGGACGGTGCGCCTGCCGCGGGTTCTCGTTGCGCTGTGTCAGCAGACGGCGATTCGACAGTTGAGCCAGGTAGACCCAGTTGACCCAGGAGTCGTAGCCTCCGGCCAGCATGAGTTCGGCCTCGCCCCGGCGAATCGCGCGCAGGCTCTCCCCCAGCGCCATCGTCGCTCCCGAGCCGAGCGCCAGAAAGTTGTAGTTCACTCCCTGCAGCACGTACTCATGCGCGATGTAGTACATGCAGGCGTTGGGGAGCCCCTCGACGATCGTCTGCGGCGGAATCAGCTTGATCCCGTCTTCGATAAACTTCTGGTGGTCGATATCGCCCGACGCATCGAGCGCCGCCTGAATGCCGGCAAAAAAGTTCTCGACCTTCGGCCCCTCTTTGCGGCAGCCGACGGCGATTCCGGAACGCTCGGTATTCAGTTGCGATGATTCCAGTTGCGCGTCGGCAAAGGCCGCGCCGGCGGCGAGGTAACCGAAGTCCTCGCCGGGCCGCAGCAGACGCGCCAGCCGGCCGCTCTTGAGTTCCTGCCGGGGGACGAAATCGGGGACTTCGGCCGCGATGCGCGTGTGCAGTGTCGACGCGTCAAAGCGTTTCACTGGTCCTGCAGCGCATTCACCGGCGGCCCAGCGCCGCCACAATTCGTCGACGGTCCGTCCGAGCGGAGTGATCAGACCCCGACCGGTCACGGCGACGCGTTGTTTTGTCCCTGAGCCTGACATCACGGGTCCTCGGGCGGATGCAGCCCGTCAGTGGCTGCCCCCGCGTTCAGTCTGTCCAGCGGCGGAATACGACCGCGCCGTTATTTCCGCCAAAGGCAAACGAATTCGACACAGCGGCATCGATCGCCATCGGCCGGGCCGCGTTCGGAACATAATCCAGGTCGCATCCCGGATCGGGGTTTTCGTAATTGATCGTGGGGGGGGCGACATTATCGTGGATCGCCATCACGGTGATGGCGGCTTCCAGCGCACCGGCCGCGTGGATGAGGTGGCCCGTCATCGATTTCGTCGAACTGACGGCCAGCCGGTCGGCATGGTCTCCAAACGCCCGGCGGATGGCCAGCGACTCGCTGCGGTCGTTGCCCCGTGTCGAGGTCCCGTGAGCGTTGACGTACTGGATCTCCTCCGGCTCCATGCCCGCATCCCGCAGGGCCAGCGTGATGGACGCGGCCGGAGCGCGGCCGTCCGTCGCGGCGTCGGTAATGTGTTCGGTCGTCATTGTCGCGCCGTAGCCGGGCAGTTCCGCGTAAATCCGCGCGCCGCGGCGGCGGGCGTGCTCCGACTCCTCCAGCACGAGCATCGCGGCCCCCTCGCTGATTACAAAACCGTCGCGGAGCCGGTCAAAGGGGCGGCTGGCGCGGGTCGGCTCGTTGTTCCGCTGCGACATCACCCCCAGCAGCGAAAAACTGAGCAGCACCACCTCTTCCACCATGTTGTCAAAGCCCCCCGCCAGCATGATGTCGGCGTCCCCTTCTTCGATCGCGCGGACGGCCGACCCCAGCGCCTGTGTGCCAGCGGCGCAGGCCGTGCTCACGACAAAGCATGGTCCCCCGGCATGCCAGCGTTCCCCCAGTGCCTCGATGATCGTCACCTGAGGCAGGCGGAGGTCGATGCGCGCCTCGTCCTCGGGGTAGCGCGGCGGCTCGTGATCCATCATCAGTACCCGCCACTGCGCCGCCGTGCGCAGATTGATGCACGTCGTGTACGCCCCGACGGAGATCCCCAGCCGCTCCGGTGCGATCGCCTGGCGCGCGAGACCGGAATCCTCGACCGCCATTGTCGTGGCGGCGATCCCCATCTGGACGCTGCGCGGAACAAGCTGGCCGATGTCGCGCGTGGAGTCGTCAAGGTAGGGCTCGACGCAGAAGTCCCGCACCTCGCCCGCGATCTGCACGGGCCAGTCGGAGGCGTCGAAATTCTCCACGCGGCGGATGCCGCTCCGTCCCTGCCTGGCGGCTTCCCAGGTCGAGCGCAGGTTGTTGCCCAGCGGGCTGACGGCCCCCATCCCGGTGACCACCACCCGCCGAGACTTGGGGACTCTCATCACTGGTCCGCCTTCTCTGCGAGTTTCTTTTCCACCAGGTCCACCACGTGCCGCACGCGGAAGAACTCAAACAGGTCCCCGTCCGTCAGCGGCTCTTCCAGTGCGGCGCGGTCAAAGCCGGGCACAAGTTCGGCAATCCGCTCATAGCCCTTTTCGCTCACTGTGCGATCGGGATTCAGGAAGTCCTCCTGCGTCATCCCCCCCAGGAGCTGCGACTGCACGTCCTGCGGGCGGAGGTACATGTTGAAGGTCGTGTTGAGGCTGAACAACAGGTCCAGCATGTCGATCGACGCCAGGCCGAGGTCCTGGGTCATGACGGCGTCTTCCGTCACTTCCGAAGGATCGACCGCCAGGGATTCGACCAGGCATTCTCGAACGCCGGCGAAGATCTGTTCCCGAGTTCTGAATTCGTCACTCACGGATGTCCCTCACGTGCAAGTCGGCTCAGGCGAATCCCACCTTCGACCGACGCGCCGGCACGATCTCTCGGATGTCCTTGAGCACGCGCCGTTCGTCAATCGTCTGCAGTTCGCCTCCGTCATACACAATTCGCCCATCGATCATCACCGTCGAGACCTCATTCCCGCGGGCCGCATACACCAGATTGGCCGTCAGATTGAACGGCTCCTCGATCAGCGGCTGCAGCGTCGGATGCCGCGTGTCGACGAGGATCAGGTCGGCCTTCTTGCCGGGTTCGAGCGATCCGATTTCAGTCTCCAGCCCGAGCGCCTTCGCGCCGTCGATCGTCGCCATCCGCAGCACCTTTTCCGCAGGCATCGCCGTCGGATCATGGTCGTACATCTTGCCGAAGAACCCCTGCAGTTTCATCTCGTTGAACACATTGCAGGAATTGTTTCCGGCGGCCTGGTCGGACCCCAGTCCCACGCAGCCCCCCGCCGCCTGGAATTGCCGCGCCGGCGGAATCATGCCGTCGATCAGTCCGATCGACCCGTTGCAGACCACCAGCTTCGACCCCGCTTCAGCCACGTGGTGCACTTCGTCGTCACTGGCGCACGTCATGTGTACCGCCGTGAACTGCGGGTCCAGATACTCGTGCTCGTCGAGATACGGGATCGTCCGTTTCCTGTACCGCAGCGTCATCTGTTCGTTTTCGCGCTCGCCCTGCGCCGTGTGCATCTGGATCGGCAGGCCCTTGTTTTCGGCCACCTCCTTGCATTTGATGAGCATCTTTTCGCTGATGAAGTCCGGCGCAAACGGACCCATCATGCACTGGATGCGGCCGTCCGCCGCGCCGTGATACTCCGCGTGCAGTCGCAGGGCCTCGTTATACGAAGCCTGCCCCATGTGGCCGTCGAGATTGTACAGGCGGCCCCCCGCGAGCAGTCCGGGGCCGATCTCAAACACCGGCAAAATCGGCCGCACCCGGATGCCGCTCGACAGGTAGAACTCGAACAGCTTCGGGTCCGGAAATACGAGAAAATCGCCGAACGTCGTGGTCCCCGCCTTGAGCGCCTCCATCACGGTCAGTTGACTCGACAGGATCTGCCAGCGGGGCTTCAATTCCAGCAGGTAGGGGAGCACGCCTTTCATCATCCAGTCGTGCATGTCCTGGGCGACGCCGCGCAGGAGGCCGAGTTGCGTGTGAATGTGGGCGTCGATCAGACCGGGCAGAATCGCGTAGTCGCTCGCATCGCGCTCCTGCTTCACGGGGCCGAGTCCTGCCCCTGTCAGATGCGCCCGCACCTGTTCCGTCGGACCGCACGCAACGATGCGGTTGCCGCCAACGGCGACCGCACCGTCGGACACGTAGCCGACACCGTCCCCCTGCAGCGTGAACAAATGTGCGTGCGAAAACAACCAGTCGACAGCCATCGCAACAGTGACTCCCCTTCCGCCGGTTTCCCGGCGATGAACATCCAATCCACCCCCGGCAACGAGCCCTTCGGCCCCGATCCACACTCACCAACGATTACGTCCCCGCCGGTGTCAGCACTTTGGGCCGCTCCGGGTCAAAATGCGGGTTCTCCATGAACAGCAGGACCCCGTAGTTCTTGCTCTCCGCATCTTCAAAGTACTCCGGCAGGGCCTTGCGAATGTGGAATCCCATGCGGCAGTACATCCCCAGCTCCGGATCGCGGATCTTGCCCCGTTTATCGTACAGGTATTCGTCGAAAGTCATTTTGTCGGCAAACCGGTGATACCGCAGCGGCCGCACGCCCAGGATAATGCCCCGGAGATTCAGATCGATCATGACCATCCCGATCTGCAGCATGATCAGGTTGCCCGCCCCCGACAGCAACTCATTCTGCGCGATCGCCAGATTCACACCGTACATGTATTCGCCGTCCGCGTCGTGTCGCAAGTAGCCGTTGTTGGTCGCTTCGTACCACGTCGGCCAGGGATGGTCCCAGTCGTAATTCACCCGCTGCGTATTAATCAGGGCCACCATCCGCCCGGCCTTGACCGCGCAAATGTTGCCCGGAGGGAATTTCACGACGCGCGCTTCGAACTGGTCCCGATCAAACTGGATGTACTGTTCGCCCCACGCCTCCCGCTCGACGCGTTTGGCTTCCTCGAAGTCGCCGGCGTTGAGCGCCCGGACCTGAATCGGGCTGTCCGCGATCATCAATCCGATGTAATCGCGCACCAGCCGCGCCGGATAGTTGATGAACCCGGACAAATCCAGGACCTGTTCCGCGAGTTCCATTCCGATCGCCTTGAGGAAGGCCAGCGCTGGAACGGCCAGCGCCGGGGAGCACACACTGAAAACACAACAGGAGGAGAAGTCGACGACGATGCGGTGGGACAATCGGGGACGCGGACGCTGACGACTCAATTCGCCGGCTCGCTCGCGCGGTGGACTCGGGGTGGTCGTCCGAAACCACACAAATTGCTCTGCTCAATTCCTCCAATTCCGAACACCCCGAACGGGGGCGTCCCAACACGGCCAAGATACCGCACTCGTCACGCCCACACAAGCTGCGCCACGACACCGATTTGGCGACTTTGGGCCGCGAATTCACCAGCCTTCGCTGTCCACAAACCCAAAAACCGCCTTGAGTTGTCGGATTTGAAACCTCTGGTTGAATGGAACGGCCGTGCGGCTTACGCTGGCGACATGTTCCCGTGGCTCATCCTGATGGCCGGTGCCGGTCTGATTGCATGGCTGGCGGTCAAACCAGGCGACTGCGTGATACGCGCCCGTCTGGGAAAGACGGACGTACGAGGCCAGTTTCCAACATCCCGCCGGTCCGAAGTCGAAAGTTACTTTGAGAAGCACTTCGCCCACGTACGCAGGTTGCGAGTGGACATTGATTTTCCGCGGCGCGAGCGGCCCCTCAAAGTCCGCGTGAAGGGCCGGATCTCCCCGGGCGAGCGGCAGATGATCCGCAACTTCCTGCTCACGATCCTGTAGCGCCCGGACGACTCAGCGCGCCTCGCTCTGCAGCGAGAACTCCTCGATCTTCTTGTGCAGCGTGTTGCGGTTGATCCCCAGTCGCGTCGCCGTTTTCGTCTGCGTTCCCTGACACGCCCGCAGCACCTGCAGGATCAACTCCCGCTCCACCAGTCCCATGACGCGCGTGTGTGCGGTCCCTTCTTCGGTCGCTTCCGCCAGACCGCGTCCTACCAGTTCCGTACACAGCGAATCCAGGTCGCTCCGGCTGGCGCGACCGACCCGGATCGGCGCCTCCCCCCGCACGTGCTGGGGCAACAGATTGGCGGTCAATGTCGTCCCCTCCGCCAGCACGATGGCGCGCTCGATGTAGTTCTCCAGTTCGCGGACGTTGCCCGGCCATGTGTACGATCGGAGATACGCCAAGGCGTCGGAGGCAACCTCTGTCACCGGGCGGTTGTTCTCGGCAGCGTACTTTGCCACGAAGTGGGCCGCCAATGCAGGGATATCCTCGGCGTGGTCCCGCAGCGGCGGAAGATAGATCGGCAATACGTTCAAACGGAAGTACAGGTCTTCGCGGAACTTGCCCGACTCGGCCAGCTCGGCAAGGTCACGGTTGGTGGCGGCGACGATCCGGCAGTCGACGCTGATTGTCTTTGTGTCGCCGACGCGTTCGAATTCGTGTTCCTGCAGCACGCGCAGCAGCTTGACCTGCAGCGTGGCGCTCATGGAGTTGACTTCGTCGAGGAAGATCGTGCCGCCGTGGGCCGCCTCGAATCGTCCCGTCCGACCCTCGAAGGCGTTCGTAAACGCCCCCTTCACGTGGCCGAAGAGTTCGCTCTCCAGCAGCGATTCACTCAGCGCGCCGCAATTGACTCGAATGAACGGGCCCGTCCGCCGCGGGCTGAGTTCGTGAACCGCCCGTGCGATCAGTTCTTTGCCGGTTCCCGTTTCTCCCAGAAGCAGCACGGTCGCCGCGCTGTCTGCCACGCGGCGCGTCAATCGGAACACCTCCCGCATCGCCGGACCGGTTCCAATCATCCCGTTCTGAACTGGACTGTCGTCCGTAATCATAGTCCCCATATTGTGTTGCAACGTGGCATGAGATTTCGGCCTGATGCAGATCGATCCAGACACTCTTTGAATTCGATCCGGAACATCGTGCCGAGATTATAGGCTCATGTCACCAATTGAGAAGCGATGCCAAGGCTTCAAGTACGGCGAATTGCAACATTTGGAATCGATCTGAGTACCCTCGGCGGCAATCACCTGACCGCTGTGCCCAAATAGTGCGCAATCTTCGTCAGTCTGTGTGCTTTGCGTGCTCCTGACGCCCGGTCGAGCCACAAAGGGAACCCTCGCCCGTCGGAATCGATCGACTCCCGTGAGATTCCAACCGCGATCCGGTATGTTGGCGACACAATCCATCCCGACGACACACAACCAGAGGCGCGCTCATGCTCCCCGGCATCAAACAATTCGATCTGGCAGGACGTGTCGCGGTCGTGACCGGCGGCTCCAAGGGGCTCGGCCAGGCAATGGCGGCCGGGCTGGCGTCCGCCGGTGCTGACCTGCTGCTGACCAGCCGACACGCCGACGAATCCCAGGCTGCCGCAAGCCAGATCAGTAA
>CAZWGW010000044.1:0-18079 GCA_964633565.1 uncultured Planctomycetaceae bacterium | reverse complement strand
CAAAACCAATACCGCACCGGCAGTTTCGATTCGACACGCCTTGACAGTAAGTTGCTGTTGGCACTACAGTTGAGGCGCTTTACATCGACCGGGAGCCCGGAATGGTGGCCCCCTTCGACGCTCCGGGCGGGAGGATTCCAGAGTGACCAAGAAAGAAATCGTCAAGACAATCTCCGAGGAGTGTGGTCTGACACAGTTGAAGACCAAGGAGATCGTACAGAAGACATTCGAAGCCATCATCGACACCCTGGTTGAAGATGGCGAGCATCGAATCGAGCTACGGAATTTTGGCGTATTCGAAGTCAAGAAACGCGCCGCACGGAAGGCCCGTAACCCCCGGACTGGCGAACGGGTCGATGTCGGCGAGAAATACGTCGTAACCTTCAAGCCCGGCAAGGAGATGGAGGAACGAGTCCTCCGACTGCAGCATGCCGAACAGGCATCGAGCAGTGCGGCCCAGCCACCTTCACCGCTGTCTGGAGCAGCACAACAACCCGCGTCAATTCCCTGAGGCCCGCTGTGGGACGGGCCCAGGAGTCGCCCACCTGATCACCGATTTCCACATTTAAGGCATGCCGTCAGGGCCAGCCTTTCGTCGTCCCCTCCTCATTTCGCCGCAGCCACTCCGCGGCGACGTTTGATCCTGAAGCCAATTTGAGCCACATGATCACGACTCCGGCGCATGTTGCGCCCCGGAGGCGGATCATCGTGCAGGGAGATTGAGCATGCGCAACCTGCTGGCATTGATGGTCCTGGCTGCGTCCGTTTCGTTCTCGAGCGGATGCGTGGTCCCGATCTGGAGTGCGAATCCGGACATCCGGGTCAAGGAAATGATCTACCAGTCGGAAAACTACCGGCAGATCCCCGAGATCTGGGAGCGGATCTGGTTCCTCGACATGCCGGACCTGGAAACGCCGTATCGCGTGCACGGCGGCGTGATCTGATTGTCGCCCGTGACCCCCGGACGCGCGAATTGCCGCGCGCCGGGCCGGCCGATAGGATGCGCTGTGGCCGCAACCTGCGGTCGTCGGCGCTGCGCGTCCTGGTCCCCTTCGGTAACCGTCCGCATGCGTTCCGCCTCGCAGGTTGAATTGTAGCCGCGTTGCGGAGATGCCGGACCTTCGTGTCATTCTCAACCGCCTGGCGCTGGCGAACCCGATCCTCGTCGCATCGGGCACGTTCGGCTACGCGCGCGAAATGTCGGCCTTCGTCGATTTCCGGCAGATCGGCGGGATCATCCCCAAAACCATCACGCCGCAGCCCCGCGCGGGCAACCCCACGCCCCGCACGGTCGAGACGCCGTCGGGCATGCTCAACTCGATCGGTCTCGACAACGACGGCCTCGAAACGTTCATCGACAAGCATCTGCAGTACCTGCTCACGCTCGGCACGGCGGTCATTGCCAACATCGCCGGCAGGAACACCGGGGAGTTCGTAGAGATGGCGGAACGCCTCGGGCAGTTTCCGCAGTTGGCCGCGATTGAATTGAACATTTCGTGTCCGAATGTGAGCGGCGGCGTCGATTACGGCACCGATCCGGCCCTGACCGGCGAAGTGGTCCACGCGGTCCGGCAGGCCTGTCCGCTGCCGGTCATCGCCAAGCTGACTCCCAACGTCACGAACATTGTGTCGATCGCCAGGGCTGCCGCGGAGGCGGGCGCGGATGCCGTCTCGCTGGTCAACACGTTTCAGGGGATGGCGATCGACTGGCGGCGGCGCAGGCCGGTGCTGGGGAACGTCATCGGCGGACTGAGCGGGCCGGCGATCAAGCCGCTGGCGCTGCGCTGCGTGTGGCAGGTGGCGCGGCAGGTGCCGGTGCCCGTGATCGGGATTGGCGGCATTCAGTCGATCGATGACGTCATGGAGTTCCTGGTCGCCGGCGCGACCGCCGTTCAAATCGGGACGGCGAACTTCTACAATCCGTCGGTGTCGTGCCGACTGGTTCAGGAACTCGACGAACTCCTCGCCGCCGAGGGTTGTGCACAGGTTTCGGACCTGGTCGGAAGCCTGCAGGAGGTTCGCCCCGTCCCGTGCGCGAAACCGTAGTTGGTCTGCGGTGGCGCGACGACTCGCGGCTCCGACGACATTTTCCGACGCCTTTGATTCCCGATCGCTGACCCGTATGCGCGTCCTTTCCGGCATTCAACCGACCGGGCTGTTCCACTGGGGCAACTACTTCGGCGCCATCCGCCAGTACATTGCCCTGCAGCACAATGAGCAGGCGTTTTATTTCATCGCCGATCTGCACGCGCTGACCACGGTACAGGAACCGGACCGGCTGCGAGAATACAGTCACGCCGCGGCGCTCGATCTGCTCGCGCTCGGCCTGGAGCCGGAGCGTGCCACGCTGTTCCGCCAGTCCGACGTGCCAGAAATCCCGGAATTGACGTGGCTGCTGATGACTGTCACCCAGATGCACCTGCTGGAGAAGTGCCACGCGTACAAGGACAAGAAGTCCCGCGGGCTCCCCGCCGACGCCGGACTGTTCACTTATCCCGTGCTGATGGCGGCCGACATCCTGCTCTACGACAGCGACGTCGTGCCGGTCGGGGCCGACCAGGTGCAGCACATCGAGGTCACGCGCGACATCGCGCAGCGCTTCAACGCCATCTACCGCCAGGACGTCTTTGTCCTGCCGCGGGGACACGTCATCGAAGCCGCGGCCAAGGTGCCCGGCACCGACGGCGAGAAGATGTCCAAAAGCTACGGCAACACGATCGAGGTCTTTGAGCCGGAGAAATCGCTGCGCAAGAAGATCATGTCGATCAAGACCGACTCGACGCCTGTGGAGGCGCCGAAGAACCCGGACACGTGTTCCGTCTTCACCCTGTACAAGCTCTTCGCCGACGAGAACGAACAGGCGGCGCTGGCGGCGCGCTATCGGGCCGGAGGGATGGGGTATGGTGAGGCCAAGCAGGCGCTGTATGAGAGATCACTCCGCTACTTCGGCGAAGCCCGGCGGCGGCGCGCGGAACTGGCGGCGCACCCCGAGCGGGTCGAAGAGATCCTCCGCGCCGGCGCGGCCAAAGCACGGGCCAAGGGGCGCGAAGTCCTCGACCGGGCGCGGTCCGCCTGCGGTCTGCCGGCGCGATCCGGAAGGCAGTAATCGTCATGCAACGGGCGGTCGGCTGGTTCCTGCTTGGTCTCCTCGGCGTAGCGGCGATTTCGGGACTGGCCGGCCATGCACCGGCGCGGGTGCGGTTGCTGCTGCTCTTTCCTCTCGCATTCGGCCTGCTGGTGGGTTCAGCCTCGGGCTACCTGGCATCTGGTCTCGAGCTGCGTCGATCGGTCGCGGCGGCGCTGATCTCCGCGAGTCTGGCGGTGGCGGGGCTGGTGAACGTCGCCTGGATCTCCTACGGAGAACTTGCCGCACAGGCCCGGCGGGCGGTACAAGAGGATCCGCAACGCCTGTTGGCGCTGCGGCTGCTGGAATCGTCCGACCTGCGCGATCCCCAGAACCGAAGGAGCTATCATGAGTTGCGGGCTTCGCTCCAGCCCACCTTCGGCGACTACCTTGCCAGCCGCCTGGCAGGCACATTCGGTTGGCGGCCCGCACCGTGGCCCGGACTGTTCTGGGGCTGCGAAGTCCTGTTCGGCGGGCTTGCGGCGGGGTGGACGACATGGCGGTTGATGTCCGGGGCCATGCGAGCCGTCTCTTCCGCCAGAACTGAATCCGCCGGGAAGATTAAGCCGTGATTGTCGGACTCGGAACGGATATCATTGAGAACGTGCGGATCGGTCAGATGATCGAGAAGCACGGCGAACTGTTTCTGCAGCGGGTCTTCACCGAACAGGAGATCCGCTACTGCCAGAAGCGCCGGGCCGCGATTCAGCATTACGCCGGTCGATGGGCCGCCAAGGAGGCGGTGATGAAAACGCTCGGCACTGGATTCACGCGCGGCGTCGGATTCCACGACATTGAAGTCATCTCCCGGCGCAGCGGGCAGCCCACGATCAAACTCCGCGGCGGAGCGGCCGAAATGGCCAAGCGGCTGGGCATTGACGACGTACTGATCTCGATCTCCCACTGCCGGGCCTACGCCACCGCAACCGCCGTGGCCGTACAGCATTCGGCAAAACTCGACTGACGGGACCGGGCCGGAGTGGTTGAACGCGGGCATTTTCCGGGAACTCCCGGGGGCCGTCACGGGTCTGCTCTACCACAGCGGGGAACGCGATGAACCGACATTTCTACGTTTACAAGACCGGCCGGTTGACCGTGGTTGGATTCGCGGCACGGCACCTCGCCGAGCCGGAGTCCCGCGTGGCGTGCCGGGATGAACTGCTGCGCCTCATCGACGAGCACGCCTGCGAGGTCCTTGTGGTCGACCTCATGGATGTGGACATCGTTTCGAGCTGGGTACTCGGCATCCTGGCGGCCGTGCGCAGTCACGGGATCGATGTCGAGCTGTATCATCCGTCGCCGGAAATTCGCGAGATCCTCGCCGTGACGCATCTCGACGACCTGCTGCACGTCCGGCACGATGCGCAACGTGCCGGCACCGCGCAGCGCTCCATGACGTAGCCGGAATTTGCGAGACGACCGCTCAGGCGGTTCCACGCCCGGTCGCCTGTCCGCCGGAGGAACCTCCCGCCAGAACGCCGGCCTGCGATGACTCCGCTTCCAGCTCCGCGCGCATGACTTTCGGATCGGCGCCGTCGCGTCGCGCAACTTCCGCCCGGCTGAGGATCCGCGATTCCACGAGCCGCACGTCGGCCAGCCGCTCCCGCGGGCGGTCGCGGTTGACCAGTTGCGGAAACGCCCAGTGCGGCTCGACCCGCGCAAAGAAGTCCTCCGGCAGTCGCCGCTGCGTCACGGCGTCGGACAACACCCACCGCCACAGCCTGGTGAATTCCGCGGCAAAGAACTGCTGTTCGCTCTGAAATAGTTTCACGGCGGGTCCCTCTGCGACCATCGTCGATGCGAAATTCGCGTTCGACGCATCCGAGGTCAACATGAACTCCGGCAGCCCCGCTCCCGCCGCCGTCGACAGCAGCAGCATCCGCCCCAGCGGGACCGCATCGGCGAAATTCGTATCCGGTTGCAGGAACTGAATCTCGGTGGCGTGGTTCGTCGTCAGGATCGTTCCCGGCCTGATCCGCTCGCGCCGGACGGGCCCCATGCCGGGTTCGGTCGCCGTTCCGCCCGACATGGCGTCCGCCAGTGCGGCCGCCTGTTGGGGCGACCCCTGCACCTTGCGCCAGAGTACAATCGACGATTGCAGCTTGCGGGCCAGCAGTTCGGTCTCGACCCATTTGTCGAAGCAGTCGAGCGTCTGCAGCACCGGCAGAAAGATCGTGACGCCCCGCTTCTGGTTCGTGTCCACACCTTGCCGCGTGTGCAGCACGTCATCGGCGTCAATCCGTTCCGCCACTTGGCGGGAGTCGAGGTCAAGACGCAGATAAAACCGCGGTGACTCCACGTCGTCTGCGTCCGTCAGGATCCCCTGCGACTCCGGGAACTCGGGAGTCGGGCCGATCGCCTCGGGGTCGACGAATCTCACGACGGGCGGCCAGTTCTCCGTCGGGAACTTGCGGACAAAGCACTCGCCGTCGCGCCAACTCCGGCGCGCATGTTCGCGATGGGAGTAGTGCAACTGGTTGGCCGACAGAAACGCCTGCCACAGCGCATTGGCGGCGGTGAGCAGGGCGTCCGTGGCGGACGCATTCCTTGCTCCCGGACACGGTCGGTGTTCGAGGCACAATCCCGGACCGGTGACATACGCCTCCAGCAGGCGGAGGATATTCCGCGCGTGCGGGTTATGGAGCACAAGGTGGCGCGCTTTGGAACGCGCATCGCTGCGCCGCGAATCGTCCGGCGCCGACTTGCCGTCCCCCACCAGCAGCCAGCGGCCCGGGTCTTCGGAGACGGGCAGGGGACCGGTGGACTCCGTGAGTTCGACGAGTCGCTGATGCACCAGTCGCTCGTAGCGTGCCTTGAGCCGGACGGTCTGCAGTTTGTCGGACAGCAATCCCAGGAATGACATGGTTCTACCCCTCAGATGATGAGCGAACCGACGGCCTGCGGAGTGCCGGCCACCTCGCCGGAACCCACGTCCGCACGCACCGCCGCGCCCTGTGCCATACACGGGGCATGGCGCGCAGATTAGCGCAAAAGAATGCCAGACCTACAGTTGCGGCGCACACGGGCAACTGCGATGAGGAACGAACTGCTGTACTACTTTGCCGCGCGTTCCAGCCACTGCGACGCCTGCAGCCACGCTGCGCATTGAGCGGGCCAGCCCGTCACTGGCGCGTCCGTCTGCCGCAATCCGTATCCGTGGCCCCCCGTGTGATACACGTGCAGTTCGCTCGGCACGTTGTGTTCCTTGAGCGCCAGAAACAGCAGCAGGCTGTGCTGTGCGGCGACTCCGTCGTTGAAGGCGTGCACCAGGAACATCGGCGGCGAATCGTCCGTCACGCGGACATGGTCTCGCAGCCGCGAATTGTCGCGCTCGACCAGCCCGCCCGGATAGACCAGCACCGCGAAATCCGGCCGGCTCGATACGTCGTCAATTGAGTCCATCGCCGCGTATTGTCGTTCGCTGCCGAACAGCGCCGTCAGTGCGGCTGTCTCGCCGCCAGCCGAGAAGCCGAGGATGCCGATCCGGTGAGGGTCAATGTGCCACTCGTCCGCCCGGCAGCGGACGAGGCTCATTGCCCGCTGTGCATCCTGTACGGCCGCCTCCCAGCGTCGCTCCGGATTGCGGAACGGCACGCGGTATTTGAGCACGATCCCCGTCACGCCAATCGAATTCAGCCACTCCGCCACCTCGGTCCCCTCCAGGTCCCACGCGAGGATGTGATGCCCGCCGCCGGGACAGACGACGACCGCTGCGCCGATGTCCATTTCCGGGTCGGGCCGAAACACGCTGATCGTGGGCGTGGCGACGTTCCCCAGCCGAATTACGGGTCGGCCTGCGATCAGGTTATCGCCCGGCTTTGTTGTGTCGGCTTCCGGGGGGAGTTCCGGGTTACTGCCCGGCGGCCGATCGGGCCAGACGTTGAGCACGAGCGATGGTTCCGCGCTGCGCACCGTAACACCAGACAGACCGAGGAACAGAACGGAGCAGAGGAGTGTGCGGGACATCGGGCGCGATACTCCGGAGGGGGAAGCACCTGTGACTTCGTCGGTGAGAGCATACCCGCACAACGGGCGGTCCGGAAAGCATCGCGACGTATGTCCGGGCGGCTCGGCCTGTGTCGGCGCGGGACGCAGTCCGTCATTCTCCGCACCAGTAGCGAACGCCCTCCAGCACCCCGGCGGCATACGCCAACCGGGAGTGATAGACGTTCGGGCGCGTGAGCGCGCGCAGCTCCGGCTGCGCGTTCGCCACGACGATCCCTCGAAAGTCGTAGTTCATCATCTCGGCGTCGTTCCCCGAATCGCCGCTCGCGAGGACGTCGCACGGCGCGAGATTCCACGTCTCAGCGACGTGCCGCGCGGCCTGGCCCTTGTCGGCATGCGCGGGGAGCACGTCGAGGTCGCGGCCGGAACTGTAAACGAGGTTTGTCCGGAAGCCCGACTCGTCAAGCGACTGCCGGATCTCCAGCAGGGCTGATGTCGTCAGCCCGCGCGCGAAATAACTCACCTTCCAGGCCGAGAGGAATTCCTCCGGCTGCAGTTCCAGTCCAGGGAAACGGGCCAGCGCGGCGCGGATGCCGGCGACGTCCCAGCCGGTCAGGTCACGGTTCCATGCCGGCCACGGTTTGCCCGTCGCATAGTCGTGGATCTCGCTGCCGACTCCCGAAATCACGGCGTCCGGTTCCGGAAGCGGCGTGGTGCGGACCGAATCCACGACCGATGCATACAGCCGGCCTGAGGCGTACACGAGGCGAAACTCCGTGCGGCGGGCGGCAAACCAGGCGGCAAACTCCGCCAGTAAGGCGTCGTCGCCGAGGAGCGTCCCGTCGAGGTCACTGATCAGGATGCGCCGAGCGCCCATTCGGCCGTCTCCTGGAGTTGTTGTGCCGTCGCGTGGTCTCCCGCCGCTGAAGCGCGGTCGCGTCGACCCGTCGCCGCGACGCTCACCGCGCCGACTCCGCCGACGAGGTCTTCGTCCACGGCCCGTTCGACTGATTGCAGCACGCCCAGCACCTGCTGCGCCACGCCGTTCCAGGTGAACCGGGCCCGCGCCTTCTGCGACCCGAACCGCGCAAGCTGATCGGCGACTCGCGGCCGCTGCAGGATCGTGGCAATGGCATGCCCGTACGCCTCCGGGTCGAAGGGGTTGGCGTACAGCGCCTCGACGCCCCAGGTCACCATCTCCCACAACCCCCCTTCGGTGGTGATGACCGTGGGAGTGCCGCAGGCCATCGCCTCCACGGCGGTCATGCCGAAGGGCTCATAGCGGCTGCTGAGCGCGAACACATCGGCCATGCGATAGTAGTCCGCCAGCAGGTCGTCGGGAATGTAGTCGCGAAACAGGACGCGATCGGCAATGCCCAGGTCCCGCGCGACCTGCCGCAGCTCATCGATCTGCTCCAGCTCGCGCGGCGTCGGCGCAGTCGAGCCGACCGCCAGCAGCAGTTTGGCATCGGCAACGCGCTGAAACACGACCGGCATGGCGCGAATCAGCAGGTCGTAGCCCTTGTTGTGCGCCATGCGGCCGAGCGCGAGGACGATCCGCCCTTCGATATCCAGTTCCTCCTTCAGGGCGGCCCGGGTCGCCAGCGACACGGGGAAGAACTGGGTGTCGTCGTAGCCGGGGGGAATGACGGCGATCTTCGAGCCGGGGATGTCGTACTCGCTGTCGCGCAGGATGTCGCGCTGCTGGGCCGTGGTGGCGATGAGCACGTCGCACTGGTCGTAGACGGCCTTCTCATCGCGAATGCGACGCCGGAAGTTGTACTTGCGTTCGTTGTCCGCAGGGTCGCCGTCCATGTTGTCCCGCTTCCACGAACCGATCGAATGCGGCGTGTGCAGGTGCGGGATGCCGAGCCGCTTGGAGAGGCCGTCTCCCGCCAGGCCGGCGTCCCAGTAGTGGCTGTTGATGAACGCGTACGACAGGCGTTTCGCCGCGATGTACCGCTGCGCGTTGGCGACCCACTCGGGGATCGATTCGCACAGCGTCTCCTTGGGGATGAACTCGCGTCCGCCGCACGGGATGCGGACGACGCGGACGCGGTCATTCAGCGCTTCGACGGCCGGCTGGTCCTCAAACCGCCGGGTGAAGATGTCGACCTTGTAACCCAGCCGCGCCAGGCATTCCGAGAGCTTGAGCACATACACGACCTGGCCGCCCGTATCGGGCCGGCCCAGCTCCGGGTGCGCGGCGACATAGCCGTGCGTGGAGATCATGAGGATGCGCTTGGGGGGGCGAGTCGCCATCGAGTGCCTCCTTTCGCAGTGCCCGCCGGGAAAGCAAACGTCGCCGCCACAAGCTGCCACGGCGACCGCACAAGAGACGCCCCGGAATGACGCGCCTCGGGGGGGACAGCGGGCCTCCGCGCCGGTTCGGCGTGGCGGAGACACGAGAGCGCTGTCGAACTACGGTCACCGTAGCGGGTGGGGCGGACGAGTGCAACCTCTGGAGTGATTTTGATGCAGGAGCCGCGCCGCAATATCGTGTGCCGGGAATGAGTCGGCGTCGCGTGGTCCGCGGATATTCATCCGCGGCTGGGTCACTCGTGGTGGCCGAGCGATTCCGGGTCGAGGTGCAGGTCGTGGCAGGCCTTGATGAAACTGGCCGCCGTCCACGCCTGATACGCTTTCCCCATCGGCCGGCCGGTGACGCCGTGATGCCACTCGTTGAACTCCCACTCACGCGACACGCCCAGCGCGCACAGCCGCGCGAGTTTGACCATCTCACGGCGCGCCAGTTGCGCCATCCCCAGCTTGTGGATGTAGCGCACCCACAACCCGCCGATGAAGGGCCAGATGCCGCCGTTGTGGTAGTGGTGCGGCAGGTTCAGCAGGTTGACGGTGAAGTAATGCCGCCACTCCGGGTCTCCCGCCTGCACGGCGGGATAGAGGTTGCAGACCGGCCCCGGGTCGCTGACGCCGACGCCCCACAGGAAGCGGAACGTCATCAGCGCCCGCTCCCGGTCGATCAGGTTGTTGAGGTAGGCGAGCAGGTTGCCGTACACGTCGCACCGCCAACTGAAGCTGAACGGCGAGATCTCGCTCACGAGATACCGCGAGTCCCCCATCGCAAACTGCACGTCCGTAAAGCTCGGGCGGAGTTCGTGCGCCTCGGCATTCGTCGAAGGCCAGAAGGCGCGGAGGATCTGGCGGCGGACGTGCTCCGACCACTTCTCATAGTCCTCCGCGCGCTCGTGCTGTCCCAGGCGCCGCAGGATACCGGCGTAACAGACGAGACAGCGGTGCCACAGCACCTCGTCGTACAGGACGTGATAGCTGCGGGCGAACAGGTCGGTCCAGTCGCCGGCCTCGGGGATCTCCAGCAGGCCGCAATTGTTCGAGTCGTGCGCGCCGATCCAGTCCATGGCCCGCTGCAGGGGGTGTGCGAACTCCTCGACGATCGACCAGTCGCCCGTGTGGTCGGCGTAGCGGAACAGGGCGATGATGACCCACAGTCCGCTGTCGATCGAAGTGATGCCGCCGACGCCGCCGTATTCCGGCGTCTCGCCGTCGATCCGTACGTTGGCGGGGATCTGGCCCGCGGGGGACTGCCGGGCCAGCAGCGTGCGGAACGTGGCGGCCTGGCAGCGGCGGACGTCGTCGTCCTCGAGGTCGAGCGTCCAGACGATCGTCTTCGCGCCGTCGCGGGCCCACACCGACCGGTAATTGACGTCGGTGCCGTAGACTTCGTTGTCGGCCAGCGAACAGGCGGAGAAGCCCTGCGGCGTGATGTTCTTCCGCAGGGCTTCGATCGCTTTCACGTACGCGAGCTGGAGCAGCGCGAGTTCATCCGCGCTGAGGTCGCGATAGTCTTCAGGTTGAAACAGCAGGCGTCGGGACATCGGTCCACGCAGTATTGAACGGACCGGAGTCCCGGATCAAGCGCACGGCTACTGCGAAGTGCCCGTCCCGCCGTCCAGGATCAGGCTGATGATCCGCAGCTTCGCCTTGAGCTGCGCCACGCTGGCGGAGCTGGCGTAACCTTTTTCCGCCATGCGCTCGGCAAATTCGAGTTCGCCTTTCGTCGCCTCGGCCGCCGCTTCGGCGATGGCCCGCAGCAGGGCGACTTTGTTCGATGCCGTCTCGTAATTGACCTCCGCCGTCACAACCTGCACTTCGGGGATGGCGTCGGCCTTGTCCAGTCCCTGCATGCGGGACAGATGCCGCTCGGCCAGCTTTTTCGCCCCGACCGCTTCGACGTATTCCGTCGACAGCCGGATCAGGTCGATCTGCGCGCCGGCGAGCGACTGGGCGAGGCCGGCGGGGGACGACGCGTTCGGATCGGCATAGTCAAACGGAGACGGTGCCGCCGCGGCGGGACCCATCGGAGTCGAATCGGCGCGGTGTGCTGCTGAGAATGGCGATGTGGACGGCGCCGCAGGCGTTCCTGGCACGGCAGGCGCCGTGTCGAGCGGACTAGAGATGCCGCCAACGAGGTTCCTCGACGTGCCAGTCAGACTTCTCCTAAACATGGAAAGCGTCTTTCCCGTGGCAACGTCATATTGGACGACCGTACCGTCGGCGGAACCCAGAATGAGCACGGACCCTGTGTGATCAAACGTCAGTGTCTGTGCGGGCACCGGCGCGCCGAGGTCGATGCGCCGGACCAGTTTCCCAGTGCCCGCTTCGAGGATTGCGATATCCCCGTCTTCGATCACTGCCGCCATCAGTTTCCCATCGGATGTGAATGCCTGCGGCGGCGCACGACCCGACACGCGGAGCGCACGCAGTTCATCGAGAAGTGCCTCAAGTCGCCGCTCCAGCCGCTCGATGCGGGCGCCGCCCTGCAATCCGCTCCCGGTCGCCGGGTCGGAGTCGACGGCCGCGCCGGCCGTGGCAGTCGTTGGATCCCCGCTGGTGCCGGTCGCCGCGGCGCCGGAACTTGCCGGCGTCAACGCGGCATCCGAGCTTATGTCGCTCGACGCAAATGGATAGTTGCTGTTGTCGGCTGTCGGCGGTGCTTTGTCGTCCAGCGACCACGCCGGAACCGACAGCGTCGCCAGCAAACCGGCGCACAACAGGCCGAACTTTGATACGCGACAGGGGACTCGCGGCGACATGATCATCTCGATTCTCCGTTGATACGAGCGTCGGGCGCTGCCGGCCGCACCCAACACGGGCGCCGCCGTCGATATCCGGGACATGTTCTGTGTGACTTCGAGCAGTGATTCGGCATACTCGCGTTGACCGTCCGGCAGCAGCCACATGGCCCACGCATCGCAGGCCAGGTCAGCCGTCGAGCGCACCTGCCGCCGCACCAGCCAGTACAGGGGGTTCCACCACCAGACGCAGCCGGCGACCAGCTCCAGCCACGCCACCCAGTGGTCGCGCCGCCGCAGGTGCGCCAGTTCGTGCACGATGACCCCCTGCCAGCGTGCCGGCTGCCGGTCATCCGCCAGCCGCTCCGGCCAGACCAGCCGGGGAGGTCCAAGACACCAGATGCACGGCGACGCAATATCTCTCGCGACCAGCATCGGCGGCGGTGGAATCTCCAGCTCCGCGCTGCGTTCCTCGACCGACTGCTGCAGCCAGCGTGGAATCGAACTCGTGCAGCGCAGTCCGCGCCGAAACCGCATGATCCGCACGATCTGTCGCAGGACGAAGACTGCGGTACCGCTGGCCCACACGCCAAGCATCAGCGCGCCCCAGTGTGGCCTGGCGGAGTCGGTCTCCACGGCGAGCGGCGGGCGTAAGCCCGCTGAATACGCATCCGATGCGTGCTGCTCCGCGCCGTCATTCGCGACCGCCTCGCCGTTGACCGTCACCGCAGCGCCGGGCATCAGCACGCTCTGCACCAGTTGCTGCTCTTCGGCCGTCAGCTCCCGTGACCCCACGGCGCTATTCCTTCCGCCGTCCTGACGCTCCAGTCGGGTGTTCAGCCCGATCTCAGTCCTCAGATCCCGCTCCTCGCGCCCTGCGACCACTGACGCATCAACCCGCTGAAACCGCTCAGAAAGATCCCCCACGCTCCACGGCCACGCCACGACATTCGGCGACGCCAGTTTCAGCAGCACCACCAGCCACAGCGCATGCTGCACGGCCGGACGCAAGCGCCCCAGCCGGCACACAATCGCCACGACCACCGCCAGGGCGGCCGCGACGACACTCGTTTGCAGCATCCACCACAACATGGACGACCCTTCCGGTCATTTGCGAGGCCTGGACCGCTGACGTTTCGCGTCGAGCTGTTCGATCAACTGCCGGAACTGCTGAATCTCTTCCGCCGAAAAGCGATGCCCCTCGACCAGCGCCAGCATGAGCGGCGCGGCCGTGCCGTCGCAGTATTCGTCGACGAGGTTCGTCACCTGTTCCCGCACGACCTCGTCGCGCGTGACCAGCGCCTGAAAGGAAGCCGAGCTTTCCCAGGGACTCGAAACGGCGGATTTCAAGCAGCGATCCGACTATGCCGTGGCGCTGATCTACCTGGGGAGGTATGACGAGGCGATCGACATTCTGGAAGAGGTCGAACGACAGCAACCGGGCGAGTCCATCGTCGCCACCAATCTGGGGACGGCCTACGAACTCAGCGGGAACCTGGACCGGGCGCTGGAGTGGATCCAGACCGGATTTGAACGGAATCCCGAGTCCCATGCCGGCTCGGAATGGCTGCACGTCAAGATCCTGCAGGCGCGACTGGAACTGGCGAAAGATCCCGACTGGCTGCAGACGCACACGGTGCTGGGACTCGACATGGGCCGCCAGGCAGCGCCGGCTCCTGCCGACGTGACGGTTGTCGATTCGCGGGGGACCTCGCACGGCGCCGGCGACATTGCTGGTGCGATCGAGTACCAGTTGCACGAGCGACTGCAGTTCGTCTCGCCGCCGGACCCCGTCGTGGCCGACCTGCTGTTTGACCTGGGGAATATCCTCGCCCTGACCAGAATCGTGGAACAGGCGATCCCTGTTTACGAATTTGCGCGGGAGTACGGTGTGCCGGATGCGCCGCTCCTGGACCGTCGGCTGCAACACCTGCGGGCGCTCGTCGCCGCAAATCCCGAGTCGGGCTATTTCGATGAACTCAGCCGCTTCCTGCGAATAGCCACGCGCACGCTCGCGTCCATTGTTGCTGCCCTCGTGTTTCTGGTCATTGCCGGAGTTGTGTGCTGGCGGTTTACGCGCCGGAAAGCGCTTCGCGGTTAGTGCCGTTGCTGTCCAGTGCGACCGGCTGTCGCTGAGGTCAATCGAATTGCGCTAGCGCCCATGATCTGCATGGCGTCAGTGCGGTCATGGATGGACGAGACGGCCCGGCGAGGGATTGCGTCATAAGTTGCTGATGCAGACAATCGAGATACGCCAGACTTTGCGACACTGTGTCGCATGAAACCTCGCTGGCAGGTCCCCATCAACCTGAAGGCCAATCCCGTGAGTGACGTCCCGCAGGAATGCCCCAAGTGCGGCGGAGCAATGGAACAGGGCTTTATCCCCGACATGACGTACGGCGCTCGCCTTGTCAATCAATGGGCTGCGGGGCCGCCAGAAAAGTCATTCTGGACTGCGACACGACGTCCCGAGGAGAAGACGATCCCAATTGGTGTCTTCCGTTGTGCCTCGTGTGGCTATCTCGAGCAATATGCCCGCACGGACTTCGGCGCGCGTTGACGGTGCCACGCCTGACAACACCCCGCGGCCGCACGGTTCGGCATCCATGACGCATCGCCTTGAACTGGGAGCGCCTCTTCATCGTCTGATAAAATCGAAGACGTGCAGGGCCGCGTTTGGCCGCGACAAGCGACGCGGGCCTTGAAGACACCCATCGGGCGTACTGAATTTGACGGCGTTGCGTCAGCCAGAAGACGCGGTGAATGGCATGAGGTGCTTTCAAAACCATTTCAGGATGGTGAACAGGCAACCTAAGTGAATGAAGCCCTCGAACAGTTCCGGATAGTATTCCCAGCGGGTGATCAGCCGACGCAGCGTGAACAACCAACTGATGCTGCGCTCCACGCGGTAGCGCCGCTTGTACCTGCGCAGGGCGCGTCGATCCTGTGTCGGCGGCTTCTGGCGGTTAGTGCGATGCGGGCAGATCAGTTCGATCGCGCGAGTGCCCAGGGCCTCCCGCAGCCAGTCGGCGTCGCCCGCTTTGTCGTACATCAGGCGACGTGGCTTCTTCGTCGGAACGCGCACATCGACCAGCGTCTCGATGGCATTGACTTCGGCTTCGTTGGCCGCCACGGTGAACGCCGAGAGGGGCGTCCCGTAACGGTCCACCATCAGCATCAGTCGCGTCCCTTTGCCCCGCTTGCAGTAGCCGACGTCGTCACCCCCTTTTTTGACGGCGAAAACGCGCCGTCTCCAATCGCTTCCTCCCAGTCGATCTGTTTCAGTCCGTCGAGTTGGCCGAGCAGGCGCCGCCAGGCCTGCACGAAGATGCCGCTGCGGCTCCAGTCGCGCAGACGTCGCCAGCACGTTGTAGGAGACGGGTATCGCTCTGGTAAATCTTGCCAACGCGCGCCTGTTTTGAGGACCCACAGCACCCCTTCCAGGCACTCGCGCGGCGGTACGCGCGGACGTCCACCCAGACGCGACACGGGCGGATGCGGGAACAGGTCTTCGATCAGAAGCCATTGGCTGTCATTGACAAACGGTTTCGGAGCCGTCCGTGACCCTGTGCGATTGGGCCGCCGACGTGGCGGCCACAGCAGCAGGGTAATCTTCATGCAGGCATCTCCTTTCACCTGCACGGACATGCAACTTGCCTGCCAAACTGTTCACTGATCGGAGAGTTTTGCAATCACCTCATGCAAAGTCATCATCGAAGAGCACGAATCATTCGTTGAGGCCCTGCGGGAATTCCGCCGCCTGGTTTTAGAATCTGGTATTCCGGTTGGCGCCTGCTGGAAAGGTCGAAGGCACGACAACCGCAAATATTACATTTCCATCAAAGCGCTCCATCAACAACGTTTTTACTTCGAGAGACCCGGCGTGATGCGACGCCGGAAACGGCAGTCCCGGCAACGAGTGCGGCGACTCTGGGAAAGCAGGCTCGCATTCCAGGAAGCATCGGCCGTCCATCTGATCGATGGACGTCGCCTCTACCCGCTGGGAACCCTGTTCGATTAGCCGTGTCCGCCATCCGCGCCGGATATCAATACTCCGCTGCGGAATCTGGTAAAATCTCCCTCGTATTCGGGGGCGGCGTCAATCAAGGGTCGTCTGCGCGCTCGATTTCCCATGGCCACAGTGCAACCGGAAATGAACCCGGTGCGAGTACGGACGATCGTCCGCTGTCTCCCCGCAGGCGGTCTGTTGCTGCTTGGTGCGGGACTGCTCTGCCTCGTGCAGATGACGGAGTTTTCGTTTACTCCCAAACCGACAAGAGATTTCCAGTGGATCATCATCGGCACCGAGGTAGCCATCTATCTGTGGGTCCGCCTCTGCTGCAGACTCACCTTGCGCCAGCAACTGGCCGCGCTGGCCGTGCTGTATGGGGTCCAGTTGATCCCGTACTTCGCGATTCGCAGCGATGGATTCACCGGCGACGGCCGTCCCATCCTCGCCTGGAGCTGGGCGCCGTCCAGAGACAGCAGATGGAGCCACTACGAGGCCATCGAACCGCCTCGCGAAGCGCAGGTCGTCGCCGACCTGGCAACGACGACTGACGTCGACTACCCGGCCTTTCGAGGAGGCGAGCGGACCGGGACCGTACGCGCCATCCCCATTGCTCGTGAGTGGATTGAGCCGCCACGGCAATTGTGGCGGCATCCCGTCGGACTCGGCTGGTCGTCGTTCGCCGTCGTGGGGGACTATTGCGTCACTCAGGAACAGCGCGGAGAGTATGAAACGGTCGTCTGCTACGAACTCCGCACGGGCCATGAAGTGTGGACGCATGCTGACGAAACCTGCTTTGAGGAGATCACCAGCGGCAAGGGGCCGCGGGCGACACCGACGATTCACAACGGCCACGTCTTCGCCCTCGGCGCCACGGGAATCCTGAACTGCCTGGAGGGGGCCGACGGCCGGAGAGTGTGGTCCGTCAACATCCTCGAAGACAACGAGGCAGAGAACGCATTGTTCGGGATGTGCGGATCGCCGCTGGTGTTGAACGGGCTGGTCGTCGTGAATCCCGGCGGAGCGGCCGGGTCGCTTGTCGCCTACGACGAACAGACGGGCGAGCGCGTGTGGTCGGGAGGCAAGGCGGCCGCGTCGTACAGTTCGCCGCAATACGCCGACTTCCGCGAGCGGCCGCAGGTTCTGAATTTCAACGCCGACGGGATTTCGGGTCACGATGCGAGTAACGGTGTGGTTCTCTGGCACCACCCGTGGGTGAGCCAGCCGAACGAACGGAACAATGTGTGCCAGCCGGTCGTGCTGCCGGGCGACGGCGAGCGGCCGAATGCCGTCTTTATTTCGTCCGGATACGGGCAGGGGTGCGCCGTGCTCGAACTCATCGAGACGAAGGGCCGCTTCGAGGTGCGGGAACGCTGGCGGAATCGGAACCTGCGGGCCAAGTTCAGCAGCGTCGTCCGCCGCGACCGGCACATCTATGGCCTCGACAACACAATACTGGCGTGCATCGATCTGGACACGGGCGACTGCTGCTGGAAAGGAGGCCGGTACGGCTACGGTCAACTCGTGCTGGCCGACGACCTGCTCATCGTGCAGGCCGAATCGGGCGACGTGGCCCTGGTGGAGGCAACACCGGAGCAGTATCACGAACGGGCGATCTTCCCGGCGCTCGATCAGCGGACATGGAACCACCCGGTCGTATGTGGAGACATGTTGCTCGTGCGGAATGATCAGGAGGCCGCGTGTTATCGGCTGCCGCGGGCCGGGCATCGCTGAAAACGATTCGTTGCCTGCTCGATCGATCGCGTTGGTTCGGTCCTTACGCCGGCTGCACGGCAAGGGATTGCTTCGCACATTGTTGGTTCGGATAATCGCGATGCACCGATCTTTGTGGCACAATACTGCATCAGGTTTCTTTGGGGCGGACCAACCGTGGACGTTCTCGCCGACGCCACAATGACCGACTCATCGCGGCAGGTCCCGGAGACA
>CAZWGW010000043.1:0-18263 GCA_964633565.1 uncultured Planctomycetaceae bacterium | reverse complement strand
ACGGCATCCGCGCGCAAGCGCACGTCTCGAAAGACGGCGTCCGCCTCTTCGCGCTTGAGGGCGACCATTTTGACCAGCCACGGGAGGAAGCCGGGGAAGTCTTTCTTCTTGCGGGCGTCGATCCAGGCGTGCTGGGCGAGCGTGGCGGTGCGCGAGAGTTCCTCGACCAGTCGGCGCGGAAGCTTCGTCGCGCGGGTGTAATGCCGGCGCGCCTCGCGGACGTTGGCGGATTGCCGCGAGTTTTCGCCTCCCAACGTGTCGCCGGACAGCGCTTCCAGCAGTTCGCCGAGGCGCGGCGACGTCGCCCGTTCATGGACCATGCCGGCCAGGAGCGCAAGCTGCTCCGCGCGGTGCTCGGCCCCTTTCGTCGGCATGTACGTCTGCTCGTCCCACTGCAGAAGGCTGTTGCACGAGGCGAGCAGGGCTGTGCGCTTGAGGTCGGTGATCACTTCGTCGTAGGGGGCGGTCGCGTCGGGCATGCGTGGGTCCTGCGGTTGGATTTCCAGGCTGATTGTATTGGCCCTCTGACGCGGCGACGAGGTTCCATTGCATCAGATTGCATCTGCGGTCGCTCTTCTCCGGCGCGACGAACCCGTGCTAGAATTCAGATCGGCCCGCTGGCCGCATCCCCGGATTCGTCCCATGAGCACCGCTGTCGCTGAATCGCGCACCATTTTTGAGTCCCCGCCGGCTAGGTATCTGGACCTCGACTCGAACGGCATGCGGATGTCGCGCAGGGAGTTCAATTCGGTTGAGGACTGCGACGAACGGTATCGCTACGAATTGATCCAGGGAGTCGTTGTCGTGTCACCACCACCCCTCGAAGGTGAACGTGGTCCCAATGGCCGGCTGGATCAGTGGCTCTGGAACTACCATGACAGGCACCCGCAGGGGCATGCCCTGGACGGGACGCTCTTCGAACAGGAAATCGACACCGGTGTCTGCATCCGCCGCGCCGATCGGGTGATCTGGGCCAGACTCGGGCGCCAACCCAACCCCAGGAAAGATATTCCTGCGATCGTGATCGAGTTTGTTTCCAAGGCGCACCGCGACCGCCGCCGCGATTACCAGGAGAAGCGACGGGAATATGCTGCGATCGGCGTCAAGGAATACTGGATCATCGATCGATTCCGGCGGACGATGACGGTCTGCCGCGGCAACCGCCGTTCAAAAGTCGTCCGGGAGCACGAAACCTATACCACGGACCTTTTGCCGGGATTTGAACTCCGATTGAGTGAGCTGTTGGCCGTGGCCGACCGGTGGAGCGAGACCGAGTGATTGCGAGGCTGCGCCGCATGTCTCCAGCCACAATCGCCTTCAATGGATACGAGCGTCGCTGCCCTGTTTGTGGCGCATTGGCGCGCGTCGAGCCGTCCCCGATCTTCCGTGATGCCACCTGCCCGTCATGTGGTTCGCTGCTGTGGTTTACGTCCCATGCGCAGACCGGACGCCGCCAAATCACTCGACACCGCCGTCAGCGCTGGTTTGCCGCGACGGATTACGTCTCGGTTCAGTTCGACGTCGCGACGACGTTAATTGAGACCGGGGACCTGGTTGCCGGCGTCGCGCGCTTGCGGGAGTGTGTCTCCCTTGCACCCGGCAACCTTAAATACCGGCAACGCCTCAGATCGGCCGAGTACGGGTTGCCGGATCCTGATCGCCAGCAGGATGGGTGGACAGTTGCATTTGGGACAGTGCAAATGGTGGCACCATCGTGGTTCCGGACGGAGCTTCAGAATGCGCTCGACGAGGAAGAATGGTGGTACGTGGACTGGCTGTCTGAGTTCGGACTGGCTCATGATCCCTGCAACGCCTGCCTGAATGTGTGTATGGCCCATTCCGCCGAGAAATCCGGCTATCTCGATGTCGCAACGTTCGGTTATCTTTGTGCCTTTCGAGCGAACCCAAGGCGCGCCGGCCTGAAGGAGAAACTCGAATCCCTGGGGCACAAAGTCCTCGCCTGACACATGCAGAAATCCCTCGACCGCAAACTCGCCGCCATCCACGCCGACCCGTCCGGCTGTCGCGAGTTCATCATCGCCGACGCCAAGGACGCCGACATGGCGTTCGGCATCGGCGCGCCGGGCCTCTCCCCCGAGCGGCACGACGGCGAACTCCGCTTCCGCACCCTCGTCGAGTTCCGCGAGCAGATCCGGCAGATTGTCCGGCAGGGGGTGGTCGATATCATGCTCATGTCGGCCAGCACGAGCGAAGCGCTCACGCTCGAGGAGCGGCTGTTCGACGACTCGCACGTCACCCCCGCCATTCGCGCCAACGACACGTCCGACATCCACGTCTTCCGCGGCAGCCGCATCGGGCAGGCGCCGTCGCGGCCGTTCCGCTCGGCCACGATCGACCACGTCCAGTGCGGCCATCTCGACTGCGAGCCGCACGAACGGACGCGCGGCGTCGACCTGGCGCTGTACTCGATGACGTTCAACAACGACTGCGAACTCGACCTCGCCACGCTCACCGCCTACAAGGAGTTCCGCGAAGAGGCCGAGCGCAAGGGCTTCCGGCATTTCCTCGAGGTCTTCAACCCCAACATGCCCGGCGTGGTGCCGGCGGAACTGCTGCCGCACTTTATCACCGACGTCATCGCCCGCACGCTGGCCGGCGTGACGAGCGCGGGGCGGCCGATCTTTCTCAAGATCCCCTACCCCGGCCCGAAGGCCCTCGAAGAACTCGTAGCCTACGACCCGCACCTTTTGGTCGGCATCCTCGGCGGCTCTTCCGGCACAACCCGCGACGCATTTCAACTGATCTACGACGCGCAGCAGCACGGCGCGCGGCTGGCGCTGTTCGGCCGCAAGATCAACAACGCGGAAAACCAGCTCGCGTTCATCGAGTTCCTGCGGCACATCGTCGAAGGAGTTGTCGAACCGGAGGAAGCGGTCCGCGCATACCACGCCGTGCTCGAAAAGCTGGGCCTTGCGCCGCACCGGCCGCTGGAGGAGGACCTCATGCTGACGAGCGGCAGCATGAGCTACGCCGGCTCGTCGCGGCCCGCCACGACGCCGTCGGCCGTCGCATTCCGGCCGGCCGCCCCGTCGCGCCTGCCGGAGCGACCCAACATCGCGCGTATGTCGCCGGATGAGCGGCTGGCCTACCATCGCGACCGGCTGAACCGCATGTTCGGTGACGACCCGCCGCCAAAGTGACCGCGGGAGAAGCACCGTTCGTAGTGCCCCGATTTATCGGGGCTGTTGGGCGGCGATGGGACGCGGCATGCGCCATGCCAACCGCATGAATGCGGTCACTACGAGCCTCCATTTCCCGTGATTCCCGAATTCCATGCGTCAGCCGGGAACCTTCTGCGTTTTCTGCGTGTCCTTGCGGCAGAGACCATCATTCGCAGAAGGATCCCCTTATGATCGCCGCAGTCCTCGACCGGCCGACGCTCATCCTCAACCGGAACTGGCAGCCGGTCGGCGTGAACACCGTCGCGCGGGCGCTCGTCAAGGTGTTCAGCGAAGCGGCCCGGATCGTCGATCCGACCGACTTCCGGCTCTACACCTGGGAAGACTGGGCGCGGCTGCGGCCGGCCGACGGCGAGCCGTTTATCCGCACGCAGCGGCTGGTGCTGCGCGTGCCCGAGGTGGCGGTGCTGACGTCGTACGACCGCATCCCGGCCAACGCCGTCACGTTCAGCCGGCGGAACGTGTTCAAGCGGGACCGGTTCACGTGCCAGTACTGCGGCCGGCAGCCCGGGAGCGAGGAATTGACGATCGACCACGTCATTCCGCGCGCGCTGGGCGGCCTCTCGACGTGAGAAAACTGCGTGCTGGCGTGCATCGACTGCAACCGCATCAAGGCCGACCGCACGCCGGAGCAGGCGGGCATGGTGCTGCGCCGCAAGCCGGTCCGCCCGCAGTGGAAGCCGCTCTACGCCCCGAGCGGCGTGCGCATCGCGAGCTGGTCGAAGTTCCTCAGCGAGGCGTACTGGAACGTCGAGCTGGAGAGTTGAGAGTGAAGAGTTGAGAGTCCAGGGAGACGATTCCCGTTTTCCTGCTCTCAACTCTTGCTTTGCTCCCGCCGCATGCGTGTCGTCATAATGGGAAAACAGGGAGTCGAAATGTGGCGACCCACATCATTCCAGAAAATGCCGGACCGTACAAAATAGTCACGAGCACGGCAGGTACGCCCCTGGTCCAAAACGACAAGACTGGGAAGCGAAGGGTCCGAATCCCATGTGACTCAAAGCAGCAAGCTGAGGAGATCTGTCGTCGACTCAATGAAAATGAACACAATGGCGTAATTCGTGCCTGATGAGCCCTGAACGCGCTCCGCTCTCCTCAGAGCCGACGCAACATCTCCACGGCCTTCGCCTCAAAGATCGCCTGCCATTCCGGCGCGAGAATGCAATCGCTGTCCTCCTGCGCGCCGCCGACGTTGAGCAGTTGCTCCGCGGTCGGCGCGTAGTAGATGTAGCCGTTCGTGTAGCCGGCGACGAACGTCAATTCGTGCGGCGAGGCCTGCTTGATGTGCAGCCCGATCCGGACGGTCAGCTCGCCTGGAAACGTCAGCAGCACGAATTCGCCGATCCGCAGCCCGACGAGTTCGACGTCGACCGTCCGGCTCCCCGCGGCCACGTTGGCCGCCTGGTGCATCCGCAGCAGCGCCAGGTTCGTGTTGACGCGGGTCAGTTGTTCCATCGTCTGAATGTTCCGGATGTACCGTTCGATGTTCGCGCGGTTCAACTCGTCGAGTTTCACCAGGCCGTCGCGCCCCGTGGCTTTCTCGTGCAGGTACTCGTAGGCATAGTTCGACGGGTATTCGCTCGACAGGCTGTACTTCACCACGAGCGGCAGGAAGGTCTTGAGGTTCAGGCTCGTCCCCGTGAGTGACTGCGCGAGACGCAACTGTTCCGCCTCCAGCGCGGCGATCCGGTCCGCCACGTCGGCCCGCGGCAGTGCGAGCGACTCATTGAGCACCTGCAGCCGCGTGTTGTTGCCAGTCCGCACCTGCCGCCACGCCTTGAGCGTGCTGAGTCCGAGCAGGTTCCCCAGCGGCTCCGCGCTGCGGGGATAGTCGACGTCCTTGTAGTTCACCGGGTTGAGGTCGCCGGCGCACCCCTGCACGAACAGGGCGACCACCCCCTCGCCGGTGTTCTCCTCGATCACGCGCGAGGCAAACCCCGTCACGTCGGCCGTGTTGCCGCGGCCGGGGACCCCCTGGATCGGATGGCAGGCGAAGTTGTAAACGACGGCCAGCGGCCGCCCGTCCTCGCGGTCGACCCGCAGCACACCAATCTCCGGGTCGATCGGCCCGACTTCGGCCACTTCGTCATCGGCCGGGATGGAATACGCGTGGCGGACGTCGAGTTCCTTGCCGCTTTTGAGCTTGAGCCGGCGGTTTTCCGAGACGCGGTCTTCGTGTCCCGTGCCGGCGCCGACGGTGACAGGGACCAGTTCCCGCACCGCCGCCCGCACGGCCTGCACCGTCCGCTCCTCGACGTCGGCACAGACGATGCCGTGACAGTGACTCGCGTTGACCAGCACGTTCGTGGGCGGGATGTGCAGTTCCTGCTCGATGCGGGACCGCACCTTGTCGAGGTATTCGTTCCGGATGGAACCAATCTCCGCAATGGCGACGGCATCGACCGTGACGAGGGCGATGGTGGTGTCGCCTTCCGCCAGGACGAGCGCCTTGACGTAGAGCGGGTCGTTGACCGGGCCGGCGTCGAGATTGGTGATGTCGACTTTCGCCGCGCCGGCGCGAAGCTGCGCCGCCGCCGCCGGAATCGTGCCGACTGCAGCCAGGAGCAACAGGGACATCCCCCGCACAATGGTCGATGCACGCGGGCGTAGCGCTCTGCCGACTCGCAGCGAGCGCAGTCGCCTTCTGCGACAGGATGTGTTTATTGGCAACATGGCGGCGTTTCCGATGGCGAGATGGATGGTGCAGTCACAGTCGGGACGCACGGATCGTAACGAGATGCGACGACGAACGCCTGCCCGGTCCACATCCGACGCGCATGAAAAAACTGCGACAACGCGCGACACCCCGCGGATTCTGCGGTGTTGCAGGGAGATGGACCACATGAGGCATCCGCGGTCGAGTCACCTGGAATCGACAATCCCTGTTGCGGAACGCAGCGCGCGCGGAGGCGCGGGCCCAGTCATGTCGCTTCGCGGAGGAGACAACGTCCCGGCAACGGGCATTGACCCCCCACGAAGGACCGGCTCATGTTTCGGAATCTGCGCATCGTCTGCATCTCTGGTGCCGTTGCGGTGTCCATCATCGCAGTTTTGACCTGGTGGACGACGCGCCGACGATCGACCTTGACCGGGCCAGCACCATCAACGCGTACCGGCGATGCCACGCCGGTGGGACGTGAAGCGCCCGATGCGCTCGCCGGGGAAAGTGCTGTCTCACCGTTTGCCGGCCTGCCCCTCATGCAACTGGATGTGCCGGGCATCTCAGTCCCCGAGTTGTGCCGCCCGGAGGACGTTGCCTTGGGTGATCAGGCGGAAGTGATCGGCGTCACGGTCGCCGGCGAGTCCCGGGCCTATGTGGTTGAGGCGTTTGCAGTCCACGGGGCAATCGAGCCCGGCGATTTGCGGGTCCACGTCGTCAACGACGTCGTCGGTGGCCGGCCGGTTTGTGTCACCCATTGCAACCTGACGGATCGCACACGAGTCCTGACCGACGACGCGACGACAACCGCACACGCGCCGCCGCTCGACGTGCGCGTGGGGGGCTGGGCCGACGGCATGCTGCTCATGTTCAACGGCCGGCGCTACGGCCAATCCGAATCTGCCATACCGCTCGACGATCTTGAATTTGAAGCCACGACCTGGCAGGAGTGGTACGCGGAACACCCGGAGACGCTGGTGTATACTGGCGAAGAATGCGGCCAGCCGGAGTGAGCTTCGACGCCGACGAGACGACCACGCGCGCCGCTCCAGGGTGGCGAATCGCGCGCGCACCGGCACTGCGACGCCTGTGTCCTCCGCCGGTCCGCCGGTATGATGTTCCACGACTGCTGATCCCCCTCCTGCTCTGGAACAACATCGCATGACATCCGCCGCCCGTATCCTCAGCGCCCTGCTCCTGTTTTCCCTGGCGACGTGGAACATTGCTCGAGCTGCACCGCCCGACGCCTCAACCGGGATCAAGGTCGTCGAAGACGACCGGGCCATCAGGATCGAGACCGACAGGCTCGCAGCCGTCATCCCGAAAAAGGAGCCGAAACAGTGGATGACCGGCATCGAGAAAGGCTCGTTTCTCGACAAGGTGACCGGCTTCCGCGAGGCCGGCGACGGGCTGATGGTCGTCGACTGGCTCATGGAGGCCGGCAGCGACGCGGCGTATCGCGACCAGCTCCGCGAGACCGACCGCTACCTGTGGTATTCGGAGCAGACCGATCCCCAGCGGGAACACTACGCCCGGATGTCGCACGGCACCACGCGCCGCAAGCGGATGGTCGAGGGCCCGCAGCTCTGCCCGTTCATGAAGCCGGTCCAGCCGGAAATCATCCGCGGCAAGGACTTCGTCGCCGTCAGGACGACGAATCACTACGAATACGCCGCCCCCGGCCGCAAGGCAGGGTCGCTCTGGACGCAGCTTGTGGTATTCCCGCAGGGGGAGCGATTCTTCGTGCTGATGGACCGGATCGACACGGTCAACGACTCCGACGAAATGTTCCTCCGCAACGACACGCCGGGCTGCGTCCGACACGAAGGGGGGGACACGTTCAGCGAGATGTACCTCAGCTACCTCGGCGGCCCGGAGGGACTGCGCATTCCGTCGAGCGAGTTCTTCGAGCCGTTTCCGCCGGACGAGAAATTCGGCTACCGCCGGGATCAGAATGCGGCGCCGAAGCACTTCATCCGGGCCTATCACGTGCGTGACCCGCAGACCGGCAAGGACGGCCCGTGGCTGGCGGGACTGACGCTCGAGCCGTCGCTCGTGTACGAGGCGTGGTGCAGCCAGCGCCCGGGCGGGATCATCGTGATGATCGAGGAGGTGTACGGCCGGCCGATCAAAGCCGGGCAGTCGTTCAGTGCCGCCCACATCGTCGGCTGGTTCGACACCATCGAGGAGATGCACGCCGTGTATGAGAAGTACAAGGGGCACACGGCACTGAGCACGGACGGGAATGGGTGGCGGCTGGAGAAGTGAGCAGGGAACCGGAAGCAGCAAGACCGAACGGCGCGCCCGCGCGAGCATTCAAGGCACGGCCGCGTTCCCGGCATTACTGCAGCGCCTGCCAGATGTTCTCCCGCAGCGGCTGCTTCGTCACCTCCGCAACGAGCGATTCCACGTAGGCCTTCTCGCTCAGGTTGTTGACGGCGGCCGCTTCCTCGATGTTCCGGTCGGTGCCGGTGAAGTTGGGGAGCAGGTTCACTTTCCAGACGCCGTCCTCCCGCAGGAGATACGCCCGTTCCCGCGTCGGGCGGCCGGCGCGGTGCACCGGCGCCTGGGCCCGGTCGCCGTCCACCGCGACCATCCCCAACTGGGTTTCCGTGAAGCCCGCCGCGTCGAGCCAGCCCTGTGCGATGAAATGCGCGAACAGCCCACGCCCATCGAGTGCCGCCAGCGTGGCGGCGTCCATACGTTGCCGTATCAGCAGCACCTGCAGGCGGGTCGTCGGCGCTTCGGACGTGAGCGCCGCTTCGTCGGACGTCAGCGCCGCATCGCGATACTCCTGATATCGGCGCAGCGTCACTTCCGCGACCAGCGCGCCGGCCTGCGCGCCGTCGCGTTTCACAACCGCATCGCAATACTGCCCGTAGGCGTCCTTGATCTCGTCAGTGGTCGACGACGACTGACGGCAACCTCCACACGCGGTCGGCAGGACCACGAGCAACAGGCAGATGGTTCGGCTCATCGACGGGAATTCCTGCAGGGGTTCTGCCTCCGGTGATCGCGCGCATCACCGTCCAATCTGGTACACTCCATCCCCGACCTCAGGCGATTCAACTGCGGACACGCGAGTCCGAAAGGGAACGCCGCCAGGAGGTCCATATCCGATTGACGCCTCGATCTCAATCTCATGATTCGTATCAGAAGCCGATTGTCCCCTGTGCCGGTTTTCGCGGCGTTGACGCTCGCGGCGAGTTCCTCCCTCGGGCGCGCCGCCGCCGGAGATGACTCCCCCGGCATCCTCACCCGCGAGTTCATCTACGAATCGGCGCCGTTTCCGGAGTGTCACGCCTCCACAATTGTGGAGACGCCCCGGGGGCTTGTCGCCGCGTGGTTCGGCGGCACCGAGGAGGGGCACAAGGACGTCGGCATCTGGGTCTCGCGCCACGTCGACGGCCAGTGGACCGCTCCGGTGGAGGTTGCCGACGGTGTGCAGCACAAGACGCTCCGCCATCCCTGCTGGAACCCGGTTCTGTTTCAGCACCCGGACGGCCCGTTGCAACTGTATTACAAATGCGGGCCCAGCCCCAGTACATGGTGGGGCATGCTGACGGAATCGAACGACGGCGGCGCCACCTGGTCGTGGGCCCGGCGTCTTCCGGAAGCGATTGACGGCCCCGTCCGCAACAAGCCGCTGCTGCTCGAAAATGGTGACCTCCTGTGCGGTTCCAGCACCGAATATGACGGCTGGCTCGTCCATTTCGAGATCACGCCCGACCGGGGACGCACGTGGGAGCGGATCGGACCCATTCACGGCAGGACCGAGTTCAACGCCATTCAGCCCACGATCCTGCTGCACAAGGACGGCCGGCTGCAGGTGCTGTGTCGTTCGAAAGAGTCGCACATCACCACGAGTTCCTCGACCGATGGCGGCCGCACCTGGAGCAGGATGACCGCGACCAGCCTCCCCAACCCCAACTCGGGGATCGACGCCGTGTCGCTCGCGGACGGACGCCACCTGCTCGTCTACAATCACACGCTGCGGAATGCCGGCACTCCCCGCGGCCGGGCCCTGTTGAACGTGGCCGTCAGCGACGACGGAGAGCAGTGGCAGGCGGCGCTCGTGCTGGAGAACGAGCCCGGCGAATTCTCCTACCCGGCCGTGATCCAGACGTCCGACGGGCTGGCGCACATCACGTACACCTGGCAGCGCCGGCGCGTGCGGCATGTCGTGGTTGACCCGGCGAAACTGGAATTACAGGCCATGCCCGACGGAGTCTGGCCGGACCTGCCGCATGCCGGTCGAATCACGGAGTAACTCGCACCGGCGCTGCTTGACGCTCTCAGCGCCGTACTGGTACAACCAGTGTGTGCGGGGGGGCCACGCCCGACGTGTTCGGTCGGTCCTCAGTGTTCACCTTAATCTCCCATCACAATCGGGCTGCGCCTGTTTGATGGGAAAGGGACCACACGCCGAATCGGTCGGTCCGGGGAGTCCGGCCCCTTCAGCTGCCGCGTTCCCCGCTCATTTGTAAAGACCTGCAACATGTCTGAGGTCACCTTTCAAGTCCTGGAAGGCCTGGAGCGGGGTGAGATCTTCTGGAACCTGCCCACGCCGGTGACGATCGGCCGTGAGGAGGACAACCACATCCGCCTCAACGATGAGCGGGTCAGCCGCTTCCACGCCAAGGTGCAGGAGGACAACGGGTGCGTCATCCTGACCGACCTGGAAAGCACCAACGGCACGCGGGTCAACGGCCATGCCGTCAAGATGCGCGTGCTGCAGGTGGGGGACCAGGTGCTCATCGGGCGCTGCCTGCTGGTCTTTGGAAGTCCGGAGCAGATCGCGGCCAAGATCCAGGGCAATCCGGCAGTAATGGACGTTCCGCACGGTGACCAGACGATCGCGGCACGGCTGGGACCGAAGGACGAGGAACCGGATTCCGGTTCCGTCTACGGCCAGGAGACGGAAGACGAGCCGTTTCCGCTCGGTCCCCCGGAGCTGCCACAGAACCTGTCGCCGCGCCATACGGCGCAGGTGTCCGACCTGCTGGCATTCGTGCATGCGCGGATCCTGCGGATCCTGCTGGCCGCGGAAGAGCGGGCCGACTCACGCAAGGGGGCCGGCCACGACTTCATGGCGATCCCGCAGACGGCCTGGCACGAGCTCCAGCAACTGGAGATGCAGCTCTCGCTGTATCTGAAAGGGATCGCAGATCCGCCGCGCGAGTAGGCCGGCGCCGGAACGGGTCATTCGGCCTGGTTCGCCAGGAACCGGCCGCCGCTGAGGAACATCCCGTTCTCGCAGGGGTGGCACCACTCGAGCTGCACGCGATACTCGAACTGCCGCGTATCGCTCGCCATGCGCACCGTCACCTCGCCCGGCGAGACGTGGCCCCGGTGCAACAGGCCGATTCCGAAGCGGCTGATCTCGCGGGTCACCGCCGAGACGATGTTGCCGCGCCGCGTCACGATTTCGGCCGGGACCGAGAGTTCCAGGCGCTCGGCGTTGCGGCCGTGCTCGATATCCGATTTGCCGATGCTCTCCAGCACGGCACGAAGGTCGTCGAGACTCGGTCTGCTCCAGGGATCGGAGGGCATGCGCGCAATTTCCTGACAGGTGTCGTCCGGCAGCGGCGACGTCAGTTGAAATATAGAACGGATTGCGCGAATCCGGCTGCGAGATCAGTGGGGTTTCTCGTCGCCGGCGGCAGACCCGGGGCATGCGCCTTCCGGCGTTACAGCCCGCAGCAACCGGACAGCCGTTCCCACCGGACCTCGAATTCCTGTGAGGCCCGCAAGGTCGATTGCCCCCACGCGGGAACTGCGACCTCGGCGGTTCCCATCCCCGGCCCTTACCGGCGGCCGGCGGGTTGCCGACGGTATCGGGCTGCCGCGACCCCGGCCAGCGCCACCAGGCCGCCCAGCACCCACCACACCAGGCCGCCGCCGGAGGAACGCGCGGCCCCGGGCGTTGCGGCAGCAAATGGAGGTTGGTTCGGCGTGACGTTCAGCGGCGGAGGCGCCGGAACGGCGACCGGCTTCAGGTCGGGATGCGCCGCCGTCGCCAGCGGCGGAGTTCTCAGATCGCCGGAAAACAGGCTGGTCCCCTGTCCGGCCTCCAGCATCCGGTCCCGGTCGGCTTCGGCACGGGCCAGCAGCGGCGCCCGGCGGGAGGCGGCGGCGGCGTCGCCCGTGGCCAGCGCCTGCTGCACGGGCTGGTCCGGCAGTTCGACGTTCGCTTCCGTCGAAGTGTTACCCACGGCCAGCGAGACCGGGCTGTTGGCGCGAACTCCGCGCCACTCGTGCAGCGCGGGAAAACTTGCGTCGAATCGCCCGTCTGGGGCAGGTGCGGGTTGCCGGGCGACCTCCGTTTCCACCCGGGGCCGCTGCGTCGACCAACTGTTGTCGGCAAACGGGTCCGACGTCCGGCGTCGGCCCGCGGAGATCGGATCGGCCGATTGCGGAGTGGCCACCGCCACCGGGCCGGACGGCGGCAATTGTGGTGCGACGGTCGGCGCCGCCATGTCGGGCGCTTCCGGCGCGGCCGAGAACGACGCCTGCATCTGCTGTTCGATCTCACGGACGATATCCACCGGCCGCGGCTGACGCGGCGCAAACACGATCTGTTCGCGTTCCGCGAATTCCTCGGCAATCACGGCGATCCGGTACGCCTCAAACAGCGCGCCTTTCTCCTGGTGGCTGCGGGCCTCGGCCAGAAGCTGTTGCAACCGCAGGTCGGCCTCTCGCCGCGTCATCGCCGGCGCCGCGGGGACGGTCTGCGGCTTTGACGATGGGTTGATCCGCGTGTGGGCTGTGTGTTCCAACGGGCTGCGCGGCGGCTGGGCGCGCTGCGGCTTCGGCTGCGCGACGAGCGACGCCAGGTCCCGTGTGCTCGAACTGGATTGCGGCTGCGCGGGTTGCTCCTGCGCCCACGCCGGGAGTGAATCGGTTGACGCCGGTGCCCGGCTCGGAACGGCGGCGACTGGCGTCGGACCGCGGGTCGGGGCCGGTTCCTTCGCGGTCGCCCGGACGTTTGCGGTCCCGGCGACGTCGGCATTGAACATCTGCCACAACTCCGCATCCGATCGCTCGCGCTGAGGCGCCTGGCTTGTGGTCCGCGCGACCACCTGTCGGGTCGGCGGTTTCGTCCGGGCGACCCCGGCGGTCGGAGTGCGCGGGTCGGACGCCGACTGCTCCGCGACGCTGCGATTATCGAGGAAGGGATCGCTGGTCGCCTTGCGTCGTCCGGGGAGCCGGTTGACGAATGCGGAAAAGACGCGGCCGCCGCCGGAAGGATCCTGCGACGCGGCGTCCGGTTCGGCGTCGCGCCGGAACGGCAGGATGCGCTCCAGCCCGGTCTGCTGAATGTGATCGGCGGAGTCGCGTTCCGTATCGTGTTTCGAAACCTCAGCGACAGCCGGGCGTTCGTCGTCCGTGCGCGCGGCGATGCCGGACCAGCGGGAACTGAGGTCGAGGTGTCCGCCCGCGCAGCCGGCCGCGCCGAGGCTGGCGGCGCAGAGCAGGGCGGAGGCGGATTGTCGACGGATGAACCATCCCAAACGGGTCTTGCGGCAACGCATGGCGCTGTTCCCATCCATGGAAAGCAGCGATCACGATCGACGTACGCAGGGAAGAGGCGCGGGAGTCACGCCACGGGGCGCTCCCGCCACCCGGATGACCGTTCCCCCCTGAGTCCGGGTCAACCGCGTCGTGCACTGGGTGCATAAGACTGGATCGTCTCGTCTGTGTATCGACGGCGCCGGTTGCACGGCGTGAGCCGAATCCTCCGGCCATGCCCGATTTGTCGGCGCGGCCTGGAGAATCGAGCGGCGGAAAGTGCCACGCACCGGCCACCATGATTGCACGGCGCCCGCAGGCCACGGCGCGTTTTCACAAGAGGCGGCAGCGCAGAACTTCAGAAGACGCGCAGGGCGGCGACATCCCCGTGTTCCGGAGCAGCGCTGTGTGAGTTGCGACAACGCATCAAAAAGAGGTGAACCGCTCGCGATACGACTGTCCCATTGCCCGACGTTCAGTAACCACGGAGTAGTTCCGAAACTCACGGAGCATGTTCGCCACGGGTGTATCGCCGCCAAGCGGTCTCGCCTCATCGGATCGCTCTGCGACATCGCGGAAATGTGGCTCTGGATCGATTCCCACTTCTTCCGCCCTTACGAACAAGTCCGCCAACGATGTGATCGTGTCGCGAAAATCCGTCCGGCAATTCTCAATCGAAATTGCCGCCAGCCCAATTCGCAGGCGCTCGACATCGTCAACCGAATTGATTTGTTCAGCAATGTGGTCGGCATAACTGCGAACGAGATCACTGAGACTTCTCCGATCGCCGACAATCCGACGTAGAGTTTCACGCTCCTCAGTCGACGCATGCAGGTACGCTGGGCAGACATCGTCCAGAATCTCGTACAGCTCAAAAGCAGGATTCCCATCGCCTATCGTTGAGGATTCAAGTGCTTTCAGGCCTTCTTCGAAGTCCTCAAAAGTGAACCCTTCAGAGTTCACCCTCGCAAGATTCGTTGCACGATAGTCGCTGCGGGGCTTCGACCAGTTCTCGTAACGCTTCAGAATTGCGTCGAATCTCGCCTCAAGCTCAGCGAAGTTGAGCTTTTGACTCATATCGTACCCCGCTACTGCGTAATCCCCTTCGTAATCGCCATGAACGCATCTTCCAGCGTCTGCGTCTTCCCCGTGAAGTCCACGACCTCGAAGCCCTCCTCGATCATCCGCCGCAGCAGTTTCGCCTGCTCCGGGCCGTCCGAGGCGAACGTGAACGAAACCTGCTGCGGGCCGACGGCCACGTCGCTCACGAACGGCTGCTCCAGCAGGAATCGCTCCAGCCGGTCGATGTCGTTGAGGACGCGTGCCGCGAGGATCGTCGCCTCCTGCGCATGGGCCGCGTGCTTCTTGCGCTCCTGCTGAATCTCGTGAATCGTGCCGTGCGCCAGCACCTTCCCCGCCTCGATGATCGCGGCCGAGTCGCAGATCTCCCCCAGTTCGGTCAGGATGTGCGAACTGATCAGCACCGTCTTCCGCATTTCGGTCGCCAGCAGCTTGATCAGTTCGCGCAGTTCGACGCGCGCCCTGGGATCAAGCCCGGCCGCCGGCTCGTCGAGGATCAGGACGTCCGGGTCGTGAATCAGCGTACGTCCCAGCCCCAGCCGCTGCGACATCCCCTTCGACAGCGTCGTGATCGGCTTGTCGGCCAGCTTGCGCAGTTCGGTAAACACCAGCACGCGCTCCACTGCGTCCCGCCGCTTCGCCCCTTTGAAACCGTACGCCCGCGCGAAGAAGTCCAGGTACTCCACCACGTTCATGTTGGCATACCGGCCGAATGCGTCCGGCATAAACCCCAGTACGCGGCGGACCTTGTCCGGGTCGTCGATCACCGAGTACCCGCAGACGTACGCGTCCCCGGCCGTCGGCAGGTCGAGCGTCGCCAGGATCCGCATCGTGGTCGTCTTCCCGGCGCCGTTCGGCCCGATAAACCCCATCACCTGCCCCGGATACGTCCGGAACGAAACGTCGTTGACCGCCTTCAGCGTCCCGAAGTAGCGGTGAATATGCCGCAGTTCCAGCGTCGGCTCCCCGCGCCCGTTCCCATTCCCCCCCGGCGCAGCGCCGATTCCCGGGCCGACGCTCGCGCCAGCCTCGTCCATCACCACTTTTTCCACCGACGGATGGTCCATTCTGCAACCTGAATGCTTCAACTAACGCTCAAGCAGCCGTTCCCCTCATCCCCTCATCTCTCCATCCCCTCATCTCTCCACTCTCAACCCTCCACTCACCAGTGCCCCACCACCACGTGCACCCCCGCCTCCTCGCTCGCGGTCTCCACCCCTGTCTCGACATCCGGGTTCTCGGCCAGAATCGCCACATACGAAGAGTCTGCCATCACATAGTCCTGCGAACGGATTCCGGCCAGCGCCTCCAGGTTCCGTTCCATCAGGCTCTCCTTGAACTCGCACGGCACACTGCTGTCGTCGTACAGGTTCGAAAAAAACTCGGAACCATTGCCGTACCGCGCCAGGTACTCGGGGAGTCCGGGGGCATGCTCCTGCAGCATGTTCGCAAACTGCCGCCGCTGCTCCGGTGTGATCGGTTGCAACTGCGCCTTTGCCCCGGCGGGAATACTCGTACCGAACGCGATCTGTCCCGTCCCGTCCTTCACAACCAGCGCAGCAATCTCCCATTCCAGGCCGTTCGCGACGCTGACTTCGAGCCCGTTCCGCGTCACTTCCAGCCTGCCGCGCTGATCGCGGTGCGTCACCGTCAGGAACTGCGTGCGTGTCCGCGAGTGCAGCCAGCCCGATTCCAGCCGTTGCTGTTCACTCCAGTCGACGACGCCCGAATCAAATCCCTCCTGAGGCGGCCAGATTGGAAAAATGGCCGTGTCAGGCGAGAACCGCAGTCCGCCGGACGGCGCCATCCCCGAATACAGGGACAGCCGGCTGGTCGTCACCGCTGTGTTGGCCCGCTGGTCCAGCAGCGTCAGGCTTCGCACGCGGGCCCGCGTCGAGAACCCGTGCGCAATCGCCGAGTAACCGAACAGCACCAGGCTCGTGGCGAACGCCATCGCCGGGATCGTGACCACCAGCAGGTACAGCCGCCCCTTCCGGGACAGATACATGTAATTCAGCGGCCCGATCACGATCGTGAACAGCGTAATCAGCACCAGGAACGCCCCGACGGGCACGCCTTTCACCGAGGGAATCAGGAATTCCAGGAACTCGTCATTGGGCAGCCGCGCCGACATGCCGTGCCGACTGGTCCAGGTCGCCCGTTCCATCGTCGTGGCCCCGATCAGCCAGGCCCAGTCATGACGTGTCCCCGGAAACGGGTCTTCCTTCAGCGCGAAGACCTTCCCCAGCATGACATTCCGTGAGGCGAACGCGTCCGCGGGCCATTGGAATGTCCCCTGGCTCTGCACGACAACGCCCTGCGCGTCGGTGATCGTCACGCCGCCGCTCTCCTCGCCCGGCACGATCTGACGTTCATTCGCGTTCCCGATCCGCCACTCCTCGTTCACCGCCGCGTGCTTGCCCAGCGCGAGGACCTTGGCCAGCCCCTCCGATTCCGCCGGGGCCGCGCCCACGCGGTAGACGATCAGGTTCCCCCCCGTGTGCACCCAGTTCATGATCGCCTGCCGTTCCTCGCTCCCCAGCCCTTCCAGCGTCGCCAGCGAGACCGCCACCAGGTCCAGTCCGGAATAATCCAGCCACGATTGCGGCAGCATGCCCGGTCGCACCACCTCGTGATCGCTCGAGGCGCCGCTGGAATAGCCGTAGCCGGACCCCATCGCAATCAGGCCGCTGACGCCCGCCTCAAACTGGTCGCAGTCGACGGTCGTCGGCGAGATCACCAGCAGCGCCGGGCGCGGCTGACCGTTCGTATGCGGGTCCGGCAGCGACACGGTCTCGCTCAGCCCCGTCAGCACCCGGCCCTGGTGCAGCACCTCGAACTCGCCGTATGTCCCGCGCGACACGCACGGCACCGACAGCGTGACCTGCGTCGTCGCGTTCTGTGCCACGCGAATCGTCCGCTGCACGCGCGGCAGCGCCTCCCCTTTCCCGGTAAACCGGATCGTCAGCGTCCGTTCGGCCCCCTTGTTCTCGATCCTGGCCCGGATCGGGTAATAGCCGCCGCTGGCATTCCCGCACCATTGCGAGTTGATCGTCACCACGAGGTCGTCAGACCGCTTCAGCGTCTCCTTGCCGATCCCATACGCCGACCCCGGCGCAACCACCAGCCCCGCCGCCAGTACCAGCGCGCCGCCGATCTTCGTCCTGCCGCGCCCCGTCATTCTCACGCATCCCCTCACGACACCACATTCCTTGCAATTTGATCTCGGACTCTTCCTGGACTCGTGACTCCTGGTTCCTAACTCCTGATTCCTCTCTCCTGCACGACCACATCCTCCGGCACCTCCCGCCCCACGTCCGGCACCGCCTCCAGCAGCCGTGCCACCATCTTCTGCGGCGTCCACCCTTCCAGCCGCGCCGCGTAGTCGAGGATCAACCGGTGCCCGAGCACACTGCCGGCCACGCGTCGCACTTCGTCAAAGCCGACGTTCGGCTTCCCCGCCAGCAGCGCCGCCGCCCGGGACGTCGCCCCCAGCGCGATCGCTGCGCGCGGCGAGGCGCCGAACCGCACGAACCGCCGGCATTCCTCCGGCGCTTCGACGCGTTGAGGATGCGTCGCACTCACCAGGCGCGCAATATAGTTTGCCACGGCCTCGGGCAGATGCACCTGGTCCGTCAGGCCGAACAGCCGCTCCAGGTCGCCGTGGGAAATCACCACGCTCAGTTCCGGAGGCCGGCCATGCTTGCGCTGCTGAATGATCCGCTGCAGCGTGTCGCTCCCGACCCCTTCGACTTTGATATTGAACATGAACCGGTCGAGCTGCGCCTCCGGCAGCGGATACGTCCCCTCCA
>CAZWGW010000042.1:15457-18386 GCA_964633565.1 uncultured Planctomycetaceae bacterium | reverse complement strand
GTTCCCCAGGCGGCGTCACGGAGGGAGCGGCGCTCACGGGTTCCGTGGCGCCGGGGCCGACGGTGGCCGTCGGCGCGGGGGCGGGCGGCGACGACTCGAAAATGCAGCCCGGGAACGTGCCGATCGCACAGGTCAGAATCAGGATGCGCGCGGTGACAGTCATTGTGCTTTCAACCTCTGAATGGTCGTCAGTGAAGCCAGCGAAGGACTCGCAAGACGAGTCCGCCGCATGGCACCAAGATACGTCCCCGGCACACGGAAGCGAAGCGACTCCCCCCGCGAGCGCCATCAGAAGATTCCCTGGCTGGCTTCTGTTCAACCTCCGGTTGCGGTAAGGTGCACGGCCACATCTCCGCCCTCCGGAAACCGGCCATGCAGGAATTCATCCAGGAACTGCTCACGTACAACGACGACGCCAACCGCCGCTACCTCCACGCGATCTGCGACGCGGATCTCGCCACCGCCCGGGTATTCGCGATTTTCAATCACATCCTGAATGCGCATCGCGTCTGGAACACGCGGATCGGAGGCGTCAGCCCGACCGGCGGCGTGTGGGACGAACATCCGGCCGAGCAGTGGGCCGCGATCAACCGGCAGAACTTCGACCGCAGCCTGGAGATCGTCGCGTCCGATGAGCTGGATCGGATCGTCGACTACCGCGACACGAAAGGTCACCCGCACAGCGACGCGGTGGAGGACATCCTGATGCACGTCGTGAACCACTCGACGTACCACCGCGGCCAACTGGCGATCCTGTTTGGTCAGCAGAAACTCACGCCGCCCGTGACGGACTACATCGTCTACCTGCGGGAGTGAGTCAGAAAATCGAAACAGAAGGCAGCAAAGTCAGCGAAGAACGCCGACCGGTCGCAGCCAACCTGCTGTTGAGACGTCATCCGAACGTGCGGCGAGGAAATGTGGTCTGACATCTCGTCCCGGACTTGCGACTCTCGAATCTCCGACGAGCCAACTGTCCACCAGTCCTTTGCGTCCATTGCTTCCTTCTGTTCATTCTCCGATGGCCGCGCGGCGTGCCTTGAGGTCATAGCTCTCGCCGGCCTTGAGGACGATGCAGCCGGGCGCGTCGCCGTCGTCGCCTGCGTCCTCACCGTAGAATGACACGCACGCCTCGCCGATCACCTCCGCGGTGTCCCCCCGCACGACGAGCGCGGTCGACTGGTCGATGCCGATCCCCAGCAACTGCGGGAACGTGCGTTTGAGCGCCTCCATGTCGGGCTGCCGGTTGCGTTCGGTGAAGTGCTGGTCGATCGCCACGCCGGGCAGGAACGCGAAGCCCTGTTCGTAGCCTTCGGCCATCATTTCGGTGTTTCCCAGCGGGCTGCCGCGAACGAGATATTCCCCCTGAATCGTCGCCCCGGCCGACGTGCCGCCGATGACGCCGCCGCGCCGGAGGACGTCATGGAGTGCGGCCAGTACGTTCGTGTCCGTGTAGGCATCGACCAACCGCCACTGCCGGCCGCCCGTGAACCAGACGCCGGTTGCTTCCTTGAGCGGGGCGACGAATTCTTCATCGTTCGCCCGGTCGCGGTCGGTCGTGTGCAACAGTGCGACACGGTCTGCTCCCGCGTTGGTAAAACGTGTGACGTCGGGCCAGTTTTCCAGATCGGGTTCCTCATTGGCGGACGGCACGACGACGATCCGCGCCTTCTCGCCCCCCGCCAGTCTGACGAACCTGCCGACGACTTCATCCGGCAGGACGCCGCCGCCGACGAGCACGAGTGCACCGTGATCGACGACCGGCGGTCGCATCCCCGCTGGTGGAAAGGCGGGCTGAGCGCGCGCAATGGCCGCGCGCCGCAGCGCGGTGAGGTCGCCCGAGTTGCCTGCTTCAATTTCGTACTGCAGCGCCGGCCGGTTCGCCGACGGAGCAAGACAGACGGACACGGTCGAATCCCCGAGCACTTCGAGCGACCTCCCCCGAACAACGAGAGCCGTCCCTTCATCGATCCCCAGCCCGACGAAACCCGGGTGCGTCTCGAGCACCGCCTTCAGTCGCGGCTGCCGATTGCGGGCCTTGAAGTGCTGATCGATGACCGCCCCCGGCAGGAGATCGAGCCCCTGCATGATCTCAGCGTGCGGATTGCCACGGGCGATCATGAGCCGCGACTGAATGGCGGCCCCGGCCGACGTGCCGCCGATCACGCCGCCGCGCCGCAGGAGCTCAGACAACTCCCGTTCCATGCGCGTGCCGACGTACGCTTCGGCAATCAGGGACTGGGCCCCCCCGTCGAACCAGACGGCCGTGGCCGTCGTGAGCGGCGCCGCGAACTCGGCTGAGTCAGCCGTTTCGCGGGAGCGCGTGTGGAGAATCGTCACTTCCGGGAAACCGCGCTCCCGCCAGTCAGCGGCGAGCCGGGCGGGATCGGTCGCGTCGGCATCCTCGCCGGCGGTCGGGATGACCACGAGTCGGGCCAGGTCCCCACCGGCCAGGTCGCGAAAGCGAGTGGCGACGTCGTCCGGCAGTTTGCCGCCGCCGCAGATGACCAGTGCGCCCGAGATGCCGGCCGGGTTGACGTCAGCGAGTGACGGTGTGGAAAAGTCGGCGGCGCCGGCGGGCGAAACGCGCGCCACCAGCACGGTGAACAGGGCCAGTCCGTGGCGCAGCCTCATATCAACCTCGTGCGAGCATCGTCAGTGAGGGCCAGAACCGTGGGTGCGATTCTACTCAAAAAACGGCACGACACCGAGGGACTCTGGAGGGCCGTCGCACGCAGCGCACTCACTCGCTGCCGATGACCGGCGCGGGTTTCACGCGTGAAAAGAGATACAGCATTTCGCGCGCAATCTGCCGACAACGCTCATCATATTTGTCCGATTCCTGCGGAGTGCCGTCGAAGGCCTTGGGGTCGTCGTAGGAAACCGCCAGACGCCGGGCCGCCCCCTCGACGACCGGGCAGTTCCTGTCGGC
>CAZWGW010000042.1:0-15447 GCA_964633565.1 uncultured Planctomycetaceae bacterium | reverse complement strand
AGGAAGTCGCGGCCTCGTAGCACGCTCACCGCACCGGCTGCCGCGCCGGTCCGTTCCCCCGGCGCGATTCGGGTCCCGGGCGTGATGCTGCGAGCGCGGCGCCGCACTCACCGGTCCCGGAGGTTCCATCCCATGGCAACCGATCGCTCGATGTCCCGCTGGTCGCGACGCGAGTTCCTGTCGGCCTCGCTGCAGGTCATCACGGCGCAGAAATCGGCGGCGGGATTGGGTGCGTCGGTGTAAACCTTGGAAAAGCAGTCCAGCGGATCGGCGTCCTTCGCGAACGAGACACGGTAGTGCGGGTTGGCGGACGCGGCGGGGTCGGGGATGTCGAATCCGGCCCGCTTCAATGCGGCGACTGCGCGGGGGTTGAAGGCCGTGGCTTCGGTGCCGCCGGAAAACGTCGCGACACGCGAAACACAGTAATAGGCGGCGGCGGCCTGCGCCCAGATCTGGGCCAGATGACTGCGGCGGGAGTTGTGCGTGCAGATAAACGTCAGACGCGCTGTCCGCGGACAAAATCGGCAACCTGCTGCAACTGCTCCTTGCGTTCGTCGGGGATGTCGCCGAACTCATCGACGCGCTGCTGCACGTAATCCTGAAGCGACGGCATCAGCGAAGGGTTCCCGTCAGGCAGCGTGAGGAGCGTGATCACACCCCAGGAGGCGGCGCAGATTGTGGACATGCGAACTGTACCCAAGGCAGGGTGCTGTTCAAGTGCGAATCGGTCAACGCGCAAGTGATTCTGAGGATCTTACCAGTATCCCAGCATCATGTCACACATTGGCGTTTATCGGGCCCAGTCCGCGGCGCGTCGCAGTGCGGCGACATCGATCGGTCCCTCGTCGCTCAACAGGCGGCACAGGATCGCATCCCGCAGCACGTCGGCGACGCGGGCGGGCCGGCCGTCGACGAGCATGTCGGCATGCAGCAGCCGCAGGCCGTGGCTGTAGTCGACGTAGCGGTCCCAGTGGCCGACGTAGAGCGGCTGGATGGGCCGGCCATCGGGATGATGCCAGCCATAGAGGGCAACCTTGTGCGGCGGGTCGTGCAGCCGATTGGTCCAGACGACGTCCTTTTTAATGCCGGCCGCGAGCAGGCCCCGCTCTTTACCGGCGAATCGTTCCTCGATGAGCTGGTGGTGCTGCCAGAACGTGGCGACAGACTCACGATCCTCGGACAGTGGTTCTGGCTCCAGGCGGACTTCAGCGGCGCGCCAGACGGCGTCGGACACTTTGGCCGTAAGCAACGTGCCGCCGGCAGCGTCGGCAAGCGTCACGGCGGCCTGCGGTGTCAGCGGGAGGCGGAACAAATCGTCATTGGAGCCGACCGCCATGTAATCGGGTGTGACGAAGCAGACGCCGGAATGCTTCGTCGCCGATACGTCGGTGAATTCCAGAGGGACGGGCTTCAGTCGCCGCAGAAAGCCGGGGACGTTGCCGGCGGTGATCTCCGCGACCGCGGCGGCTTCGCGTTCCGCCAGGGGAAGGGCGACGATACGGTCGCGAAAGGCCGTCCCTGTCGGGGCGTCGACGGGGCGCTCAGGGAGCGCCAGCCGGACCTCGGGCAGATCCGGCGGGAGCGGCAGAGGCTGAGCGGCTGGATCGACGAAGGGCTCGGCCTGAATCCAGTTCGAGTATGCGCGCGGGCCGCCGAATTCGCCCCATTGGCCGGCCAGGTCGGTGCCGACCGTCAACCCGAGCAGCAGGCCGTTCATCTCGCCCACGAGCGCCGTGTGCAGGATCCTGTTGTCCGGATTGGGATGGATGAAGAACTCGATCTGCCCGGAAGGACTGCGGATATGCAGAAACGGTCCGACGGTCTCTTCCGTGAAACCAACGTCGCGACGGAAGCGGGCCAGCATGCGCTGCGAAGCGCGGAACGTGCCGCCATCAGGACCGACGACTTTCCTGCCGTTGTAGACGATCTCGCGGTCGTCGTAGGCGATGACCACGAGTCGCCGGGCGTGGTCGCCCCCCAGCCAGGCGAGCAGTTTGTCGCCGTGACGGTTGTCGTCGGAATACGCGTAGTTCGAATCGAGGAGGACGACACGGTCGATCAGCGGCGGGAGGGCGTCGAGGGAATTGAGCCAGCCAAAGAAGAACGAACCGCCGCCGCTGTGGCCGGTGAGGACGACGCGCTCGCAGTGCAGCTCCGCTGCCAGCGACGCGACGAGGCCGTTGATGAACCGGCCGGCATCTTCCTGTTCGGAGCGAAACGCTGGCCAGCTCAATCGGGGGGCCTGCACAACCGCGAAGAGCAGCCCCTGGGACTGGTCGAGTTCACGCAGTCGGCGGACCTGCGCCGCGACGTGCTGAATGTCGAACCGCCAGTCGCGGCCGTTGCCGGCCGCGCAGCCGAGCGTCTGTTCGATTGTGCTGCCGTTGGGCGTGGCGTAGAACACCAGCCGGCGCGGCCGGTCGGCAGGCAGGTCGGCCGGGGCGTCGATGAACACGCGGACGCCGTTGTGGAGGCGCGACCAACGGACCTGTTCATGGAAAACGGGAGCTGGTTCGAAGCCCGGGAGCGCAGGCGGGGCGTCTGCGGCGGCGGCGTGAGCGGTCATGGCCGCGGCGGCAATGAACAGGAACTCTCGTCGAGGGGCGCGCATGGGATACCACTGGATGTTGCAGGGACCGGACTATCCTGGCGGCGCTCCGTCGGGCGACATCCGCCTCCACGCCGCCCCCAGAAACCGCGGCAGGTCCGAGGCGATCAGCCCCGGCTCCGACAGTTCCGTGGCCGCAAGATCGCCGGCCAGCCCGTGGAGATGGACGCCGAGCCGGGCCGCATCGAAGGGGGACATCCGCTGCGCCAGCAGGGCGGCGATCAGGCCGGTGAGCACGTCGCCGGTGCCGCCCGTTGCCATGCCGCTGTTTCCGGTCGTATTGATCACCGTCTGTACGCCGTCCGTCACGACGGTCCCCTGCCCTTTGAGGACGAGCACGACGCCGTGTTTTGCGGCGAACTCGCGGGCCGATTCTTCACGCCGGATCTGCAACTGCGCGATGCTGCTCCCCGTCAACCGCGCGAACTCACCGGGATGCGGCGTCAGGACGCGGGGACCGGCGTGCCGGCTGAGCACCTGCGGCTGCTGCGACAGGGCATTGAGCGCATCGGCGTCGACCACCGCAGGAGTAGTAAGCGACGCGTAGAGTTCCTCCGAAAGTTGACGCAGGTCTTCCGACTGGCCCCAGCCCGGTCCGATCGCCAGCGACTCCATGTCACCCGCGCGGGTCTGGATCTGCGGCAGTGCGTCAAGACTCAGCCGGCCGGCGTCGTCGGCGGGGAGCGGGATCGTCAGATACGACGGATCGACCGAGGCGACGATCGGCACGATTGGCTCCGGCGCGGCAACGTAGACCAGTCCGGCACCACCGCGCAGCGCGCCCAGTCCGGCCAGACATGCCGCGCCACTCATGCCGCGGCTGCCGGCCACGATCAACACGCGGCCGAACGTCCCTTTGTGGGCGTCGACCGGCCGGGGAGGGAGTGGCGGGAGTGCAGACGACATGGGGCAATACGCCTCTCACTGCGGCTTCGCGTCAGTGCTGCGAATCGGGACTCGTTCGATTCGAGGCGGCGCGACGGGCGATGAGTCCCGCCACGTACGCCGCCTTGAACCCGGCGTCGATGTTGACGACGGTCACGTTCGACGCACAACTGTTGAGCATCCCGAGCAGTGCCGACAAGCCGCCGAACGATGCTCCGTAGCCGACGCTGGTCGGGACGGCGACGACGGGACAATCGACCCAGCCGCCGACGATCGACGGCAGCGCTCCTTCCATGCCGGCCACGACGACGACCGCATCCGCGCCGTCGACGCGGTGCAACTGTTCCGGGAGGCGGTGCGGTCCGGCGACCCCCACGTCGACGATCAGGTCGGTGTCGACCCGCATCCAGCGGAGTGTTTCGAGGGCTTCTTCGGCCACGGGGCGGTCGCTCGTGCCGGCGGTGATGACCGGGACCTTGCCGGCCGTCGGGCGGTCGGAGACGTCGATGCGGACCGTGCGGGCGACGGCGTTGTGGCGCGACTCAGGGAAGCGGGTTTTGAGGGTCGCCGCCTGCTCGTTCGAAATCCGCGTCGTAAGGCAGTCCTGGCCCTGTTCGATCAGGCGCTCGAAGACCTGGATGATCGCGTCGGCGGTTTTTCCCTCGCCGAAAACGACCTCCGGAAAGCCGCAGCGCCGGGCGCGGTCGAGGTCGATCCGGACGTCGGGGGTGACGGCGGTACGGGTCGATGCGCGGTCGCGGCCGAGCAGGTACTCGAGCATCGCATCGGTATCGAGCTGGCCGGACTCGAACTGCTGGAGGAGGGATCGAAGTTCGGCGGCGGACATGCGTGAGTGATGAGCGAGGTTCGAGACACGCGGTAACTACGCAGAATCAAAAGTGTGGCCACGCCTCATCGTCCCGTGCGCAAATGACGTCGACTCGGTCTGGGTTCGGGCTGCGTACAATCAGGTCCTGTTGCAACGCGCGGCACAAGTGCTGGCTTTCCTTGCCATTCATCGTGTAGAAGGCGGGGATGGACGCTGACTCGATGGCGATCATCAAGTCGCCTGCTGTGAGGCAGAGATTACGGTCCTCAATTCCTTCCATGGGTGTATCAAGGTCCTCAAGTACCTGCTCTGCGGCCGAGGTTTCTTGCGATTTACTACCGATTGGAACTGTGCCCAGGCATCGCCGGAGGGATTCGATCGCACTTAGGTTCGCAGCGAGAAAGGATCGGACTCCGCAGGTCTCACGTACTTTGCTGCACTTCTCCGGTCCGGTCTCGAAGCGGTCCGGCGCCGTTTCCGCAACGCGAGTCAAGCCGCACGCATACCGCGAGGACTCGATGACGTGGTCAACGAGTTCGTCGAATTCATCCAGGCCGCCGCGGAGAAGGCTGCGCAAGAACAACCGTGCGCGCTCCGTGCAATTAATGTCGGATTCGCCCTCGAAGATGGTCGTGATCAGATCGAGCCAGATCTGCTGTTTTCGGCGCTGCTGCGGTGGCAGAACGTCGACAACATGGCGCTGGACTGCCTCCAGCGAGCCACGCCGATTCAGTTGCTCCAGGAGGTACCGTGCCTCTTTGAGCAGCCGGCGCTTAAACTCCTGACGCACAACCAGGCTCGTGGCGACGAAAGAGAAGTTACGGAGCCGTTCGGCGATCTTGCGCTTTGTGAGCGGGCCATGCACGAAACGTGCAATCTGAATCGACGTGTCGAGAAAGACGGCGCGAGTATTGATTCCCTGCACGGCGATTCACGCTGAAGACGAAATACACTTCCAGGGGTCGAACCCTGCCTTTCGCAGGATGATTCGGACTTTCGTGACATCTGACTCATCGACAAGCCCACCTCCGATGATTTCGTCGATCACCCGTATGATTGCGTGGCACTGATCAAAGGAGAATCGTTCGAATTCCTCCTGTCCCAGGGCCGCCTGCAGAAAATTGATCGCCGCGCCCCACTCCGGCTCCCGAGCCTGACGAAGTTGCCAGAGTGCACGGATCTCATCGCACAGCCCAAATCCGGATTGAGCCAACTCGAACGGGTCTTGTGCTTCTGCCGCCTCAAGCATCGCGTGTGCGCAAGACGACGCCGATTTCAGTCGCTGGGCAATCGCATAAAGTACAGCCTGGGGACGCCCGGAGTCTGCCTCGTCAAGTTGCTGGACATTTCGCCCCGGCAGCGTCCGCCGCAATGGCAGGAGCTCGGCTGAGCGCGCGTACGGGAGATCGTACCCATCGCATCGCGCGTCGCTGACTTTTGTATTGCTCGCATATGGGGTTGCGGTGACGAAGGCCACCGAACCATTCGATGTTTCACCGGTGAGGTCGTGCATCAGTGCTCCTCCTGCACCGCCGCACACAGATACTCGAACGACTGACGGTGACTTGATTCAATAAAATCACGCGGAGCGAGGACAATCGGATTGTCCTGGTACGCATCCACATCGATCATCGCTGCGTTCTCAGGACTGCGATGCAATTTGGACTTGGCCCGCTCCTGATCCAGGAGGAACTCCCGTTGTTTCTGGTGCAGGTCGCGCACTCGCACGGTCAGCAGTCCTTGAGCGACGTCGAACTGTGCCTGCCGCTCGACACCGGTAATTGCGATTCGAAACTTGCGAACCTCGGCGGCGACGACAATCGCACAACTGGATGCATCAACTGTCCCGCGGAATGTCTCCGCAGTCTTGGCAGGAATCGAATAGCAGCCCAGATCGAGCAGCCATCGCTCGGCCTCGTCCCGGGTCTCACAAGGAAACAGGTACCAGACCCTGAGGCCGATCCTCGCAAACTCCTTGAGTCCCAATTGATCGACCACAATCGCTGCGACGCTGTCAGCCTGCTGCGTGAAGCGATCAACCTCTTCGGACGAGATCGGATCATCGCCAAGGCGACGCTCAAGGGACAAGTCAAGCTTACGCGCACTGAAATGAAATACGCACGAGTTGGCGAGGCTGACGAGAGGAGCATCCTGAGGACTCGGCTGGTCGGACAGGAGTGTCCATTCGGGATACTCGCGCATGATCGTATTCACGGTTCGGCCGCAACGATCCAGATAGGTCATGCCGTAGTGGTATCGCAATTCAAAGACGATCTTGTGAAGGATCGCTTCTTTACCTCTCACCAGATGGAATGCGCGCGGACCAGCCATTTTCTGGTTGCCCGACAACGGCAGAAAAGGTGTATACTGTTAAACCGTCGTTGGGGATCATACCGCACATCGTGGGCGCAGGCAACAAGCACAATCAACGGTGCAAAGCAACATTGCGGAGCAAGTCGACAATCGCGCGGCTGACCTTTTCCCGCGGCACGCTCGTCCTGGATGGAATGACGCGCATCGGCATTGAGCGCATCTTTCAGACGCCGTGGACGTTTGACTCCCGCAGCGGCGCGTGGCGCACGGACGCCATGCACTATTCGCGTGTCTGTGAGGAGCTGGCCGCGCGGTGCTACTGCTATGAGGACCGCGTTTCTGAGCCGACGCGGGTTGCGTGGCCACAGGTCGCACTGCCGCCGCTTCGCGTCGACCAGCAGGCCGCGGTCGCCGCATGGCGTAAGGCACACCGCGGCGTGATCGTGATGCCGACCGGGACGGGCAAGACCGAAGTGGCGCTCGCGATCATGGCGCAGTCGGCCGTGTCTACGCTGGTCGTCGCGCCGATCCGCGACCTGATGTATCAATGGCAGCAGCGCATTGAACAGCGGCTCGGGTATCAGACGGGCGTCGTTGGTGACGGCCGGCATGATGTCCGGCCGGTGACGGTGACGACGTATGAGAGCGCATGTATCCATGCCGAGCGCCTGGGAGACCGATTTGGATTGGTGGCGTATGACGAGTGCCACCACTTGCACGGGCCGGTTCGGAGCGACGCCGCGCGAATGTACACGGCACGGCTTCGGTTGGGGCTGACGGCCACACCGGAGCGTCAGGAACAACTGGAGGCCCTGATCGGTCCGATCGTCCATGCGACGTCGATTGCGCAAGCGCGCGGCAGCACGCTGGCGGACTACGACGTCTTCCGGATTCCGGTGCATCTCAGCAGCGCCGAGCGGGGCCGCTATGACGCGCTGTGTCATCAGGTGCGCCGATATGTGCATGAGCGCCGGCAATGCGATCCGCGGTTCACATGGCAACGGCTGTGCAGCGAGACATCGCGAGACGCGGCGGCACGGCGCGCACTCTCGGCATGGTACGCGAAACGGGCCGTCGAGGACCGGGCGGAGGAGAAACTGCGCGTGCTCGAAGACCTGTTTTCGCTGCACGTGGGGGAGCCGATCCTGGTCTTTGCCGGTTCGAATGCGATGGCCCGCGATGTGTCGCTGCGGTTCCTGATCCCGTGTCTGCTGAGTCACTGCCACAAGGAGGAGCGACAGGATGCGCTGGAGGGATTGCAGGGGGGTGTCTATCCGGCGATTGTGGCGAATCGCGTGCTGGATGAAGGAGTCGACCTGCCGGCGGTGAAGGTGGCTGTGGTGATTGGTGGTCGCAGCAGCGGGCGGCAGGCGATCCAGCGTTTGGGGCGAGTGCTCCGGAAGTCCGGCACGAAGCGCGCGGTCTTGTATGAGGTTGTTTGCGCGCGGACGAGTGAGGAACTTCGCTCGCGTCAGCGCCGCAGGAATGTTGCGTATGCCGGGCGCAGGAAGCGGTTCAACGGCCGCAAGACGACGCAGACGACGCAAAACGAGTTGCGCGGTGCGTCGCCGCCGGTGTGAGTCGGTTAACAAGCGGGCTGGTTTGATCGTCATGATATTGAGGTGTCGAGTCGATGTTGTGTCGACGGCATGCGTTGGCCAGGGATGATTGGAGCAGCGGGCGAGTCGTCCCCGACCGGCTGACGACGACGGCACATCGGCGGTATCGTGACTACGCCGAGAGGATGCTCGATGTCTACCGCCGCGGAACAGGTCAGTCGCGGCGGACGCTGCACCAGGGAGTGCGTGCGGTCCTCGGCAATGATCTGCTATGTCCGTCACGGAGGATCGACGCGTTCTGCAAGCTGCTGGACGATGTAAGCCGCTACGGCTGTTGTTCTGCCGGAGAAGCGGCGAAATTGCGGCAAGCCGTATTCCGCATGTCAGCGGCGCTGCACCCGCTGGTCGAGCAATCGAGAATGCCACAGCAGCGCACACGACCTTCGGCGACACAGGCGATTGCGCGGAAACTTGGACGGTCGTGGCGTGAAATCGAGAGCGACCTGTTTGCCGACCTTCCGGAGTTTCATCGGCTGGAAGCATTCGACAGCTACAAGGACGGCGCGGCGCTCTTGTCCCGATACAACGTCGCGCAGCAGCAGGCGGCACTGTTCGACGCAATTTCGATGACGATTGTTGCCGGGCGGGACTTCAAGGCGATTCTCCGGCATGCCAAACTGGCCGGACTGATGCACGACGTTTCACGGCAATCGAGTGGAGTCTATCGGTTCCGATTTGAAGGTCCGGCAGCCGTACTGCGGCGGACAGCGCGATACGGGGCCGCGATGGCGCGGTTCCTGCCGGCGCTTGTCGCTTGCCGGGACTGGACGATGACGGCCGAGGTCAAGCGCCGACCGGGGCTTCGTCTCCGGCTGGAACTGTCGTCGAAAGATGGATTGAAGAGCGCGCTTCCTCCGCCGGAAGAGTTCGATTCGTCAGTCGAAGCCCGGTTTGCTGCGGACTGGAACGCGGCGCGGCCAGGTGGTTGGACGATGCATCGTGAAGCGGACGTACTGTACCGCGGGCAGACGACATTCGTGCCGGATTTTGCGTTCCGGCACGAAAGTGGAGCACGGGCGCTGTTCGAGATTGTGGGATTCTGGACGCCAGAGTATCTGCGCGCCAAGTGGGAGACACTGCGGCTGTTCGCCGACGTACCAATCCTGCTGGCAGTCGCTGAGCGGAACTGCGTGGGGCTGGGTGATGCGGCGGCGGATGCGGTCGTGTACCGGTCGCGGTTGAAGGTGGAGGAGGTGGTGTTGAGGCTGGATGGGATGCGTCAGGGGGCAAAGTGAGCGTTGTGAGCGCGCGAAACTGCCAAGCGACGTGGGGGCGGCGGCTGCCCACGAGAGTCTGGTGTTGTCCGCGATCGGACGATGCTACTCGTACATCGCGTCCAAATCCGCGGCGGCGAACTCCTTGAAGAACTGCGCCAGCCGCTCGCACACGGCGTCGACAAACGCAGCCCCTTTCGCGGGGGTCGCGGCGCGTGGATCGCCGGTGCCGGTGTCGTCGGTCACCTGCGTCCATTGCCGGGGGGCCCAGACCCAGCCGTCTCGCAGACCGGCGACGCGGAACTGCCGTTCACGACCGGAGCCGGCCTGATCGAGCGGCAGCACGAGTTCGGGCGCGACGTGCTGCACGACGCTCGTTTCAAATTCGTCCGCGTGGTCTCCCGGCTCGTCAAAGTACAGGCGGCGATCGACGCAGGCGAACCAGTCCGCCACGCACAGAAACAGGCCGACCTGCGGCTGCAACTCGCGGATGATCGCGCGGAAGTTATTCCCGCCGTGCCCATTGAGAATCAACAGCTTTCTGATTCCCTGCCCCGCCAGACTCGTGGTCATGTCGCGCAACATGGCGAGTTGCGTGCTCGGGTTGAGATTGACGCACAAGGGGATGTCGAGCTGGCCCGTCTGCACGCCGTACGGAATGGCGGGAAGGACGATCACCCGCGTGCCAGCTTCCCAGGCCCGGCGGGCCGCTTCAGCGGCGACGTGTGCGACCTGAATCGTGTCGGTGCCGAAGGGGAGATGGTAGTTGTGCGCTTCCGTCGCGCCCCAGGGGAGTACGGCCAGTTCGTACGTCGTGTCGCGTACCAATTTCCAGTTGGTCTCCTCCAGCAGCCAGGGTCGGCCGGACATTCTCGTGTCTCGTGAAGTCAATCGGATGGTCGGGATTCGGTGGGGATGGTCAACTGCGATTTTATGCAGCGCGCCGTGTCGCACCAACTGAGGCGCGTGCCAAATCGTCGCTCGATTCCCTCCGGCTCTGCGTCGGGGTAAATTCGGCAAAACATTCCGTCCCGAGGCGACACCAATCTCCCGGAAACGACGCCCCTATGCCGCGAAATCCTCTGCGTGCAATGCTTCAGTCCGGTCAGCCGGCCTGCGGACTCTGGGTCGTCATCGAAATGGAGCACGGCGACCTCGATTACAACGACGTGATGAGCCACGTGCGGGCCGTGCGGGGGAGCGACACGGCCGTGCTGGTGCGGGTGCCGGAGACGCGGCAGGAGACGCTCAAGCGGGCCCTCGACATCGGTGCGCACGGCGTGATCGTGCCGATGGTTCGCGGGAAAGCGGACGTGGAACTGGCGTACAAATTCGGGCGATATCCGCCGCAGGGGGTGCGGGGCGTCGGCGGGGAGCGCGCGGTGAAATGGGGCGTGGGTCTGGCGGACTATGTGCAGTGCGCCAACGAAGAGACGCTGATCATTCCGCTGATCGAGACACGCGACGCGGTGGAGGAGATGGACGGTATCCTGGACATTCCGGGGCTGGAGGCGATCTGGTTCGGTCCGGCGGACATGTCGGCGTCGTATGGCTACCTTGGTGAGTGGGAGGGGCCGGGAGTCGCGGAGAGAATCCTCGACATTCGTGCCAAGGCGGCGGCGATGGGGATCGCGGCGGGTATCATGGCGCGCACGGTGGAAGAGTCGAAAATGAGGCGCGAGCAGGGGTTTTCGCTGATCGCGCTGGGGGCCGACACGACGCTGCTGATTCGATCGTTGCAGGAGAACCTGGCAGCGCTGGGTCGACCGATCGAGCCGAAGCTGTGGTTCTGAAATGCGGGGAGGCGCCTGTGGCGTGCGGATATCCTGACAGGTCGAACGTGCTGGCAGTCATGCTCTGCGCCGCACTGCTGTGTGCTGACACTCCCGACGCAATCGCGCAGCAGCCGGAGCCCAAACCCAGGGAAGTGGACGAGATCAAGGCGTCGTACACGAAGTACGAATATCGCATCCCGATGCGCGATGGAAAGCGGCTGTTTACGGCCGTGTATGTCCCGAAGGACGACAGCCGCACGTATCCGATGCTGATGATGCGGACGCCCTACAATGTGAAGCCGTATGGCGTGGATCAATACCGCGAGAACCTCGGTCCGTCGGTCCTGTTCCGCAAGGCGGGATACATTTTTGTCTATCAGGACGTGCGCGGGCGATGGATGTCCGAAGGGGAGTTCACCAACATGCGGCCGCACATTGCCGTCAAGCGCGGACCGGCCGACGTCGATGAGAGCACAGACACGTACGACACAATCGACTGGCTGCTGCAGCACGTGCCGAACCATAACGGCAAGGTCGGGCAGTGGGGCATTTCGTATCCGGGCTTCTACACGGCGGCGGGGATGATCGACGCGCATCCGGCGCTCGTGGCTGTGTCGCCGCAGGCGCCGGTGACCGACTGGTTCGTCGGGGACGACTGGCACCACAACGGGGCGCTGTTCCTGCCGCACATTTTCAACTTCATGGTGCGGTTCGACCGGCCGCGGCCGGAGCCGACGAAGAAGTTCGATTACCGCTATGACCACGGCACGCCGGACGGGTACGACTTCTTCATGAAGCTGGGACCGCTCAACAAAGCGGGGGAGAAGCATTTCGAGGCTGAGGCGGCGTTCTTTAACGATGCGATGCAGCACGGGACCTACGACGAGTTCTGGCAGTCACGGGATATCCGCCGGCACCTGAAGGGGATCAGGCCGGCGGTGCTCACCGTGGGGGGCTGGTTCGATGCCGAGAACCTGTTCGGCGCGCTGGAGGTGTATCGCAACGTGGAACGGACTTCACCACAGGCCGACAACCGGATCGTGATGGGGCCGTGGGTGCATGGCGGCTGGGGCGGGAACGCGGACGGCGCAAAACTGGGAGACGCGTCATTCAATGCCAGGACGGCGGAATACTACCGGGAGCACATTGAGCTGCCGTTCTTCGAGCAGTATCTGAAAGGCAAGGAGCCGGCGCAGACGGCCGAGGCGTGGATGTTCGAGACGGGGACGAACGTCTGGCGGAAGTTCGACAGGTGGCCGCCAGAATCTGTGCGCGCGACGTCGTGGTACCTTCGTGCGGGAGACGCGCTGGGCGCGACGCCGCCGGCCGACACGAATCCGGATGTGGGACATGATGAATACGTCAGCGATCCGCACAAACCGGTGCCGTTCATCGATCAGATCGGGATCGGCATGACGAAGGAGTACATGACGGCCGACCAGCGGTTCGCGGCGCGGCGGCCGGACGTACTGGTGTATCAGACCGACGTGCTTGAGGACGACGTGACGATTGCCGGTCCGATCATGGCGGAGTTGTTCGTATCGACGACGGGGACGGACTCCGACTGGATCGTGAAGGTGATCGACGTCTATCCCGACGACTACCCCGACCCGGAGCCGAACCCGACGGGTGTGCGGATGGGGGGGTACCAGCAGCTCGTGCGCGGCGACGTCATGCGGGGGAAGTTCCGGAACAGCCTGGAGCGGCCGGAGCCGTTTACGCCGGGCAAACCGGTGCTGGTGAAGTTCACGCTGCCGGACGTGTGCCATTCGTTCCGCGCCGGGCACCGGATCATGGTGCAGGTGCAGTCGAGCTGGTTCCCGCTCGTAGACCGGAACCCGCAGCAGTTCGTCGACATCTATCAGGCGGCCGAGTCGGACTTCCAGAAAGCAACGCAGCGCGTGTACCGGACGCGGGAGATGCCGTCGCGGGTGACGATGCCGGTCATGCCAAACGGTCTTGCGGAAGCTGCAGGCCAGTAGTTAAACCCGATGCAGGATGATCACGGGGAGACAATCTCAATGCGGCACTGCGTGTGGATCGGGACGACTGTTGTTGCCCTTATGTTTTCGCAGGCCACATCGTCCGCCGACAACGTGGCGGCGATCGGAGAGCAGGTCGCTCCCATAAGTTTCACGGACATCCATTACCTGCCGCGGACGCTGGCGGATTTCGGCGAGAAGCGGGCTTACGTCGTCGTGTTCACGACACTCGACTGCCCAGTGGTCAAGCGCTATCTGCCGCGATTGAAGGAACTGGAGGAGCAGTATCGCGACCGGGGAGTGCAGTTTCTGGCGCTCAACGTCGGGGCCGACGACCCGCTGGTCGAAGTCGCAGCGCAGGGCTTGAACGTGGATCTGGCGTTTCCGGTGGGACGTGACTTCGACGGGCGATTTGCGGAGTCGGTTGGCGCGACGCGCACTCCGGAAGTGGTCGTGCTCGACGGGCAACAACGGCTGCGCTACCGCGGGCGGATTGATTCGCAGGTGCGCCTGGCGGGAGTTGCGCCGCAAACCGGGCGAGAGGACCTGAAGGAAGCCATCGAAGATGTGGTGGCCGGCCGGGAGGTGCGCGTTGCGGAGACGCCGGTGGATGGCTGCCTGATCGAGTATGACGCGCTGCGCACGCTACCGGCGTCGGTCCCGGCGGAGGTGACGTTCCACGAGCACGTCGCGCCGCTGTTGCAGAAGCACTGCCAGGAATGCCACCGGCCGGGGACTGTCGCGCCGTTCTCGCTGATCAGTCACCGCGACGCAGCGGCACATGCGGAGACGATCGCGGAGGTGGTGCGGCAGGAGCGGATGCCGCCCGTGTTTGCGAGCCGCAAACATGGCGAGTTCGTGAATCGGCTGGGAATGACGGCAGATGACCGGGCGCTGATACGGGCGTGGGTGGCGCGGGGGGCAATCGAAGGGGACGCAGCCAAAGCGCCGCCCCCTCGTGAGTTCCCGGAGCGGAAATGGAAGATCGGGGAGCCGGACCTCGTGATTGAAATGGCGGCTGAGAACAAGGTCCCCGCGAGCGGCTACGTGTCGTACCAGTACGCCTTCCTGCCGGCGGTCTTTCCGGAAGACACCTGGGTGCAGTCGATCGAGATCCTGCCGGGGAACAAACAGGCGGTGCATCACTGCAACATGGTGTACGTGACGGCGGGCGGCGGCATCAACACGACGCAGAACTTCATCACGGGCTACGTGCCGGGAGGCGACCCGATGGTGCTGGGAAACGGGCTGGGATACAAGATCCCCGCGCACTCAATCCTGGTGCTGCAATTGCACTATGTGACGACGGGAGAGGAAACGACTGATCGCACGTCGGTCGGGCTGGTGTTCGCGAAGGAGAAGATCCAGAAGCAACTGCGGCACTTCCAGTGCACGGCGCACCGTTTTCAGATCCCGCCGGGAGCGCCGCACTACCCGCTGACGGCGACGCGCACGTTCCCCTGCGACGCCACGGGGATCGGGATGTTCTGCCACATGCACCTGCGCGGGAAGGACATGACGTTTCGCGCCATCGCTCCCGACGATCGGCGGGAGGTGCTGCTGTCGGTCCCCAACTACGACTTCAACTGGCAGATGTCGTACCGCTGGCCGGAGGGGAAGATCCGGTTCGCGAAAGGGACGAAGGTCGAAGTGACGGCCCATTACGACAATTCGGTCTTCAACCCGTTCAACCCGGACGCGATGGCGACCGTCGTCGAAGGGGACCAGACGTTCAACGAGATGATGTACGGTTTCCTGTTCTATACGGACGACGGGGAGCACCTGGACCTGACTGTTGATCCGGCAACAGGCCACGTCGTGAAGTGAATCCGCCGAGGTCAGCCCAATCGAGGAATGACAGATGCGCTTGAAGGGACTGTTGGTCGTGTCGGCACTCATCGCTTCAGAGCCAGGAATCGCAATGGCGGAAGAAACGAAACGTCCGACGACCGATCAGGGCGGCAAAGTGCTGCGGCACGTTGTGATGTACAAGTTCAAGGACGATCAGCTCGAGGAGCGCGTGCAGGAGGTCGTGGACGCCTTCTCAGCGCTGCCGAAGAAGATCGACGCGATCATCGGTTACGAGCACGGGACGAACGTGAGCCGGGAAGGGAAATCGGAGGGCTTCACACACGTGTTCGTCGTCACGTTCAGGGACGAGGCCGGCCGCGACGCGTATCTCAAGCACCCGGCGCATGATGCGTAAGTGCAGGTGGTGAAGG
>CAZWGW010000041.1:14389-18386 GCA_964633565.1 uncultured Planctomycetaceae bacterium | reverse complement strand
AACAGCTCGCCGCGTGGCTCGTGGACCGCGCCAAGTGGATTCGACGCCTTGTGCAGACCACCAGCCGCGAGGAATTGAGCATCGGGGCTGACGGCAATGCCACGGATGCCGCCGAAGTCGACCTGCTGGCCACCGTTGTAGGAATGCAGTTCCTTGGCGTCGAATTCGCGGACCAGTTGGCCGCCGGCGACGTCCCACTGTTTGAGTTTCCCCATCAGGTCGCCGCTCAGCAGAAACTGCCCTGAGGGGTGAAACTGCAGACTGTAGATGTGCCGTTCATGGCCGTGAAGTTCCTTGACGGCAGTCCCGTCGGCGGGGTTCCAGAGCCGGATGATGAGGTCGTTCCCGGCGGTGGCGAGCAGCGCGCCATCGGGACTGACGTCCATGGCGCGGATCCAGCCCTGGTGTCCGTCGATCTTGCGGACCGGCTGCAGTGCGGCAGCCGCCGTCTCCCACCACACGAGCCGCCCCTCGGCGCCGCCGCTGATCGTGAAATTTGCGTCTTTCGTGAAGGCCAGAGCCATGACCCATGAATCGTGGCCGCCGGTCCCGGAGACCTTCGCTCCGTCGGCGAGGGCGAAGCGGTGCACGGCGGTGTCTTCAGCGCCGCAGAACACATACCGCCCCTGGGGCTCGAAGCGGCAGGCCACGAGCGGCCGGTCGTGCGCCCACTGGTTCAGGACATGGGCCTGTTTGACGTCAAGTGCGGTGGACATGCAGCGTATCTCGCATCCAGTTCGAAGCTTCTCCGGGGAATTATTGCGGATGTACGGGAATCGTGCACCCGCCGGCTTTGCTCCCCGACGATTTTCCTGTCCGCAATTTTCTTGTCTGCCTCCCCAACGAGCCTTTCGCGCTCTTTGTCTGCTGTCCGTGCCACTGTATCTTGGGGACGCATCTGGATTCCGACAGCAGTGATTCATGCATTCCCCAGGAGCCATCGCGTGACCCGAACCACACTCTGGACCGGTCTAACGGCGCTGCTCGTCCTTCGCGCGGCAATCGCGCAGAACGAACCCGCCCGGCAACTCGACCAGGCGCAACTGTCGGCCGTGGCGACGGTCGACACCCAGGCCGACGAACTCAAGACTGTCAACCACGCGATCTGGGAGTACGCCGAGGTCGGCCTGCAGGAACTCCAGTCGTCGGCGCTGCTCATCGACAAACTGCGCGCCGCCGGTTTCGACGTCGAGACCGGCGTGGCCGGCATGCCGACGGCGTTTGTGGCCAGCTACGGCAGCGGCGGGCCGGTCATCGGCATCCTGGCCGAATACGACGCTCTCCCCGGGCTCTCCCAGCAGGCCGTCCCCTATCGCGAGCCGGTCACCGACGGTGCCCCGGGCCACGCCTGTGGTCACAGCGGACTCGGCACCGGCGCGCTCGGGGCGGCCCTCGCCGTCAAGGAGGCCATGGACCGGCACGGCCTGAAGGGGACGATCCGCCTGTACGGCACGCCGGCGGAGGAGACCTGTATCGGCAAGGTCTACATGGTCCTCGCCGGCCTGTTCGACGACCTCGACGTCTGCCTGCACTGGCACCCGGGCGACGGCAACGGCGCCTGGGCCGGCAGCTCAAAGGCGATGGTCTCGGCGAAGTTCACGTTCCGCGGCGTTCCGGCCCACGCGGCCGTCAGCCCGCACTCGGGACGCAGCGCGCTCGACGCGGTCGAACTCATGAACCTCGGCGTCAACTACATGCGCGAACACGTCAAGGAGGACTGCCGCCTGCATTACGTCGTGACGAACGGCGGCGGGCAGCCCAACGTCGTGCCGCCCGAGGCCACCGTCTGGTATTACGTCCGCGCCGACGACCACAAGGACGTCGAGAGTTACTTTGGTTGGGTCCAGGAGATCGCTGCCGGTGCAGCACAAATGACACGGACAAAGATGAACATGCAGATCGACACCGACTGCCACGAGCTGATCGGCAATACGCCGCTGTCCGAAGCGATCCTCGCGAACATGACTGCGATCGGCCCGCCGAAATTCACTCCGGAGGAGCACGCCTTCGCCGCCCGGCTGCAGGAGCCGCTCAAGGCCGAATTCGGCACGGTGTTCAAGGCAACGCTCAACGAGAACGTCGACACGCTGGCGGAGTCGAGCGAGACCAGCAAAGGCTCGACCGACGTGGGGGACATCAGTTGGCGCGTCCCGACGGGCGGATTGCGGACGACCTGCATGGCGGCCGACAGCCCCGGGCACAGTTGGCAGAACGTCGCCTGCATCGGGTCGCCGATCGGGGAGAAGGGGATCGTATTCGCCGCGAAAGTGCTGGCGGCAACGGCGGTGCAGCTTCTGGAGGACGCCGACCTGCGCGCCGCCGCGAAGGCCGACTTCGACACGCGGATGAAGGACCGGAAGTACTCAACGCTGGTCCCTGAGGGGCAGCCGGCTCCAAGGGCGATCCGCTAGCGCTTCGTCACGCGCTGCCTCCCCCGAGCACTACATTCCGGCGCAGCCGCCGCCGCACGTCCCCACGCGCTGCATCTGGAACACCCCGTGGTCCTTGTCGGCCTGATAGTGGGCGGTGAACGTCGCGCCGTTGGCCCAGCCGTTGATGTGATACACTCCTCCCGCCAGCGGCCCGAGGTCCTCCTGCCCCGTGAAGTACGTCACCCCCGGCTGCGCCGACGCCGAGTGCGTCGTCTCGTAGGCGAAGGGGACGATGAACGCGAACGTCCCCTTGTACTGCGCCAGATACCGGCCGTTGCCGCACGGCGTGATGATGGCCCGGAGCGTGCCGTCGTGGCCGTTGTAGTGGCTGAGCCAGGTCCCTTCCCACAGTCCGGCCAGGTTGTCGGCGGGGGCGGGGCAGTTCCGCGCGGCGTGCCAGTCCCGCTCGAACGTACACAGACATCCCGAGGACGAGGCGGCGAGCAGCGCGAGGGCCGCGACCAGTGTGCGGGAGCCGAGGCAATGGAGGTTCGATGTGCGCATGGCGTGCCTGCCGAATCGATCAGAAGGGTCCGTCAGATCCTGCATCGGCCGTCTGCGGCCGCGAGATCGATCTCCCGTGGGGGACCGGCACAACCGGAACGATCGCTACGGGTGGTGCGGTTGCGTCGAATTGTGCCGTTGGGGACGATTGCGTGAGCGCGGACGACTCCACTCCGCGAGGCAAATCGAGGATTGCGAATGAAGCAGATCAGGAGCGGCGGAGGCTGGGCGGCCATCCGCTACACGCTGCGCATGGCGAACCGGGTCGGCTGGGGCCGCCTGTGGCGCGCCATGCAGGCCAAAAACGCCTGTAAGACCTGCGCGCTGGGCATGGGGGGCCAGGCGGGCGGCATGCGCAACGAACAGGGGCACTGGCCCGAGGTCTGCAAAAAGTCGCTGCAGGCGATGGTGGCCGACATGCAGGCCGGCCTCCAGCCGGAGTTCTTCCAGCGCTTCTCCATCGCCCAACTGCAGCAGCTCTCGCCGCGCGAGCTGGAGTGGTGCGGCCGACTCACGGCGCCGGTGGTCGCCGGGCCGGATGACACGCACTACCGCGTCATCGGCTGGGACGAGGCCCTGCGGCGGATCACGGACAAGCTGCGGGGCATCGCGCGGAACGAGTGTTTCTTCTACTGCAGCGGCCGGTCATCCAACGAAGCCGGCTTCCTGCTGCAACTCTTCGCGCGGCTGTACGGCACCAACTTCGTCAATAATTGTTCTTACTACTGCCACCAGGCGAGTGGCGTGGGACTCGCGGCGTCGCTCGGCACAGGCACGGCAACTGTCACGCTGGCCGACGTCGAAGGCGCGGACCTGTTCATCCTCATTGGAGGCAACCCGGCGTCGAACCATCCGCGACTGATGCGCACGCTGATGCAGATCCGCCGGCGGGGTGGACAGGTCATCGTCGTCAATCCGGTGAAAGAGATCGGCCTGGTCAACTTCCGCGTCCCCTCGGACGTGCGCAGCCTGCTGTTCGGGTCGGAGATCGCCAGCCTGTACGTGCAGCCGCACATCGGCGGCGACATTGCATTGCTCACCGGTGTCGCCAGGCTCCTGCT
>CAZWGW010000041.1:0-14379 GCA_964633565.1 uncultured Planctomycetaceae bacterium | reverse complement strand
CCAGGTCGACCAGTCGTTCATCGATCAGTCGACCGAGGGCTTTGCGGCGTTCGCGGAACACGTGCGCGCTGTGGACTGGGGCGAGATCGAACGGCTCTCCGGCGTCGGCCGGCGGGAGATCGAGCGGGTCGCCGATCTGTACGCGGCCGCGAAGCACGTCGTGTTCGGCTGGACGATGGGCGTCACGCACCACGAGCACGGCGTCGCCAACGTGCAGTCGATCGTCAACCTGGCGCTGCTGCGGGGGATGGTCGGGCGGCCGCAGGCGGGGCTGCTGCCGATCCGCGGGCACTCCAACGTGCAGGGGATTGGCTCCGTCGGCGTCGTCCCCAACCTCAAGGAGCAGGTGCTGGGTAACCTTGAAACGCTGCTCAAGGTTTCGCTCCCCCGCTCTCCGGGACTCGACACGCTCTCCTGCATGGAGGCGGCCGACCGGGGCGACATGAAGTTCGCGTTCTGCCTGGGGGGCAACCTGTACGGCAGCAATCCCGATGCCGCCTTCGCGCGGCGCGCGTTGGGGAAGACCGAACTCGTCGCCTATCTCAGCACGACGCTCAACACCGGCCACACCTGGGGGCGCGGCCGCGAGACGCTGATCCTGCCGGTCCTGGCCCGCGACGAGGAGCCCGAGCCGACGACCCAGGAATCGATGTTCAACTACGTCCGCCTCAGCGACGGCCGGCAGCAGCACTCGCACGGTCCGCGGAGCGAAGTCGACCTGATCGCGACGGTGGCGGCCGACGTCCTCGGCGATGGCTCGCCGGTCGACTGGAACGACCTCAAGCAGCACCGCCACATCCGCGACATGATCGCCCGTGTGATCCCGGGCTATGAGGCGCTCGCTCAGATAGACCGTACGAAGCGCGAATTCCAGATCGGCGGCCGTACGTTCCACGAGCCGCGGTTCCCGACCTCCTCCGGGAAGGCGCAGTTCACCGTCACGCCGCTCCCCGCGCTGCAGGGGGAGAACGGCTGCCTGCGACTGATGACGGTCCGCTCGGAAGGGCAATTCAATACGGTCGTGTACGAGGAAGAGGACATCTATCGCGGTCAGGACCGGCGCGACGTGATCCTGATGAACCGCATCGACATCGAGCGGCTCGGCCTCGCGGTCGACCAGCGCGTGACGGTGCGCAGCGCCGCCGGCGCAATGCCCGGAATCCTCGTCCGCGAGTTCGACATCCGCGCGGGCAATGCGCTGATGTACTACCCTGAGGCGAATCTCCTGGTCCCGGCGATCGCCGATGCGCGGTCCCGCACGCCGGCGTTCAAGTGTGTGCTGATCGAGTTGGATCCCGGGTCCGACGGCGACGCGTCTGCCGGCCGGCAGGACCGACGCGCGCTCCCGGTGCTGCCATAGTCCGGAGTCGCGACCTCGATACGTCTTCGCCCCCGCGCCGAATTGTCTCTCCCCGCCCCGGCCGCGTACACTGGCACGTCCGACCCATTCCAGGACCTGCCCGCCATGCACTTTGAGACCCGCTGCGTCCACGCCGGCGTCGACAAGGACGCCGCCTACAACAGCGTCATTACGCCGATCTACCCGACGTCCACGTTCTACTGGGACGACCTCAGGACGAACCGGGGCTACGACTACACCCGCAGCGGCAACCCGACCCGCGCGGCGCTGGAAGAGAATATCGCGTCGCTGGAAGGGGGGATTGCCTGCCGCGCCACCAGCACCGGCATGGCCGCCATCACCGCCGTGATGCACCTGTTCCAGCCGGGGGACCACATCATCGCCGGGCACGACATCTACGGAGGCACGTTCCGGCTGTTCCACAACGTGTATTCCCAGTGGGGCCTGAAGTTCTCGTTCGTCGACATGGGAGACCCCGCGAACGTCCGCGGCGCGGTCACCCCCGCGACGAAGTGCATCTGGATCGAGACCCCCAGCAACCCGCTGCTGCGCGTCGTCGATATCGCCGCACTTACGGCCATCGCGCGGGAGGCGGGAGCGACCACGATCGCCGACAACACGTTCATGTCCCCGTACCTGCAGCGGCCGTTCGAGCATGGCGTGGACGTCGTCCTGCACTCCACCACGAAGTACCTCAACGGCCATTCCGACGTCGTCGGCGGTTGTGTCGTCACCCGACACGCGGCGCAAGCCGAGCGGGTCGCCTTCATCGTCAACGCGCTCGGCGTGTCCTGCTCGCCGTTCGACGCGTGGCTCGTCCTGCGCGGCCTGAAGACGCTCGGTCCCCGCATGGAGGCGCACCAGCGCAGCGCAATGGCCGTGGCGCAGATGCTGGCGGGGCATCCGCAGGTTGAGCGCGTGTACTATCCCGGCCTCCCCTCTCACCCGCAGCATGCGCTGGCCAGACGGCAGCAGAACGGCTTCGGCGCGATGCTCAGTTTCGACGTGCGCGGCGGGCGGGAGCAGGCCGAGCGCGTGCTCAACGGCGTCAAGCTGTTCTATCTGGCCGAGTCGCTGGGCGGCGTCGAGTCGCTCGTCTCCTACCCCGAGACGATGAGCCACGCCTCGATGACTCCCGAAGCCCGCCGGGCGGCCGGCATTTCCGAGAAGACGATCCGCGTCTCCATCGGGATTGAGCACCCGGACGACCTCGTGGCCGACCTGCGCCAGGCGCTCGAGGGGCGCCGGGCGGGTTCGTAGTGCCCCGATTCATCGGAGCGCGGGTGACACGGCGCTTGAACCCCACGCCGGACCGCATGTATGCGGTCACTACGAGCGTCTGCTATTCCACCGACGCCCGTTTCACGCCGATCAGTTCCCACGGTTCCGTGAGTTTCACCCGCCAGGCAACGCCGAAGTAGGCGATCAGCCCGACCACAAATGGCGCGCCGAGCGACAGGCCGCGGTCCGCAAGCGACACTCCGCCGGGCAGGAGCTGCCTCGCCACAAGACAGGCGGCCGCCATTGTCGCCGCCGCAAATATCGTCCGCCCGGCCGTCGCGCCGATCGCGCGCCACTCCAGCCGCCCCGTGCGCGACTGCAGTTTCCAGGTCGCCAAGGCGACCTGCAGCACAGCCGACAGTGCCGTCCCCAGCGCCAGCCCGACGCCGCCGATGTTCCATACCAGCACCAGGTTCAGCACGATATTGACCGTGGCCGTGACGAGTCCGATCCGCATCGGGCTGATGCGGTCTCCCACGGCGTAAAATCCCCGATTCACGATCAACAGACCGATATAGGCCCAGACCACGGCGCCGTAGACCGCCACCATCTGCGAAGTCATCCGTGCATCATCGGCATCAAACTTTCCGTGCTGAAACAGCAGCGCGGTGATCGGTCCGCTGAGGACCACCAGTCCCGCCGCCGCCGGGATGCCGATGCTGATCGTCAGCCGCATCCCGTAGGAGAGGCTCCGGCGCAGCGCTTCGAAATCGCCGCGCTGGGCGTGGCTCGACAGCAGCGGGAACAGCACCGTCCCCAGCGCGACGCCGAACACGCCCAGTGGAAACTGGTACATCCGCTGTCCCAGGTAGAGCGCCGTTGCCGTCCCCGACTCGACCAGCACCGGCAGGACGCGATGGCCTGCGTCCGCGACCTGTTCCGCCCCGGCGTCGGCGGGGGCCAGCGCCCACGCGAGCAGGCTGTCGAGCAGCGTATTGAACTGGGCGATCGTGAACGCCACGACGATGGGCGCAGTCGCCCGGAATACTTCCCGGACGCGCGGCCATGCCCGGCGCCACGCCGGGCTGAAATCAAACCCGGCACTCCGCAGCGCGGCGAGGGCGACTCCCAGTTGCAGCACGCCGGCCCCGACCAGGCAGGCGGCGATCCACCGCACCTGGGCGCCCGGCGCGCCGCCCCAGACGGCCGCAGCGCCGGTGCATGCCAGCCACACCAGGTTCAGCACCACCGGCAACAGCGCGGGCCACGTGAACCGCCGCAACGAGTGGAGCACCGCACACACCTGCGCCGCCAGGCAGACGAAGATCACGTACGGGAACAGGATGGCGAGCAACTCCAGCAGCAGTGCCGCGCGAGCCGGGAGCGATCCCCGGGACAGCGCTGCGGCAATGGCGAGCTCCGCGGTTCCCACAACAGTCAGCAGCACTGCCGCGAGCGCGATGAACACCGCAGTCGCCAGTTCTCGTGCGGCATTGCGGTCGGCACTGTGCAGATCGCGCACCAGCAGCGGCAGGAAGGCGGACGTCAACGCCCCTTCGCCAAAGAGCTGCCGGGCCAGGTTCGGGATGCGGAACGCCACGGTGAAGGCGTCGAGGATCATCCCCGCGCCGAACAGATTGGCCATGGCGGTGTCGCGGGCCATCCCCAGCACGCGGCTGGCGAGCGTACACAGGCTCACAATCCGGAAATTCGCCGTGAGCGACGTTTGCCGCGCGAGCAGTTCCGGCGCGGGTTGCGGCCCCTGCCGGAGTGCGGCCGGATCGGTGGTGCTGTCGGTCGTCGTCATGCCGGGGCGATTTGTACCGGTGCTGCTCCGACCCGGAAAGGGCAATCGAACAGCGCAGTGCAGCCGGGTCCTCCGAAACCCGCAGCCGCAGGGACGGAGATCATCATCGACTCGAGTTCCGGCCTCCACGTCCGGGCACAGATCGTTCGGCGGCGCCACTGAGATGCTGCGGTCGGCTGTCATCCGGCAATCGAGTCGTTACGATAGCCGGCATGCTTGTCCGTTTCACCGCGGCGCGAGTGCGCCGCCGAATAACTGCTTGAGGTGATCATGTCGGCACGAACGTTAGCGATCGTATTCGCCGTGGCCACGGCCTGTTTCTGGGGGTTGTACGGTCCAGCGCTGGAAAAGGCCCGTACCACCAAGCCGCCGGCACAGGGTGGGTGGAGTCCCTTCAAGCCGTACCTGTTCATCGGCGTCGCCTACCTGGTCTGGGGCTGCCTCGGCGGAGCAATCGGAATGAAGGCGAAACAGGATGTGTTCTCCTTTGCCGGCGAACATCAGAGAGCGGCGACCTGGGGCTTTGCCGCCGGGTCGCTGGGAGCATTCGGTGCGTTGACGTTAACGATGGCCGTCATGACTGCCGGCCTGGCGCTGAAGGGAACGGGGGCGAGTCCTCCCGGACTGGTCATGCCGATTGTTTTTGGCGGCGCCGTGACCGTCACGGCGCTGACGAGCGTCTTCCTCACGTGGGGTCGAGTGTCGACGCCGCCACTGCTGTGGGTGGGAATGCTCCTGGTCGTGGCGGGCATCGTGCTGGTCGCGAAGTTCACGCCCCGTGAATCCCCCGGCGCTCCACACGCGCCGCCGAAGACCGCACAATCGCCAGCAGCAACACAAACCCATTCATAGACGCGATGGCCCCACTGACGATCGATCCGGAACAGCGCGACGCCGTGGGCGCCGTCCTCGGCCGCATTCCGAGCGGCCTGTTCATCCTGACGGCGCGAAGTGCCGACGGGCAGGAGACCGGCATGCTGGCCAGTTGGGTGCAGCAGGCGTCGTTCGACCCGCCGGCCGTCACCGTCGCCGTCAATCGGAAGCGTTACCTGAACGACTGGCTTCGATCCGCGCCCGGCGTGGTCCTCAACCTGGTCGGCGAAACGCAGAAGCAGTTTCTCAGCCAGTTTGGCCGTGGGTTCGAGCCGGGTCAGCCGGCCTTCAACGGAGTCAACATGAGCCGTTCGCCGGGCGGATTGCCCGTCCTGGCGGACGCCATCGGGTGGCTCGAAGGGACCGCCGGCGAACCGATCGACGCCGGGGACCATCTCATCTACGTCGTCCGGATCACGGCGGCCGGGCGGGGAGCGAACCTGGACGCGGAGGAGCCCTGGGTCCATCTCCGACACAACGGATTCGGGTACTGACGGCCTGCCGCCAAAGAGCGAATCGTCTCTACGGGTTGAAACGGCTCATTGACCCGGGATATTCAAATCCTCGAGCGTGAATCGGACCATGTCGATGCGGTCATAGCGGCCCTGACCAGGCTCCCCCGCCTCGAACAGGATTCCGAAATCCCGCGGGCCGATGCGCGCCATGTCGCTGTAGGCGGCGGGGCCGACGTGAATCAGAGGGCCGTCGTGCCAGGTGGCCGTCTCGTCCGTGGAGTAGCGCAGACGCAGGTCGCTTCGCCCCGGTCCACTCGGACCACTCTCGTCGGGACCGGAAAAGAGGATCAGGTCGAGTGCGTCCCCGTCGGCCGTCGACGCTGCCCGCAGCAGCGAACATTGCACGACGGGTGGATCAAACGGCACGCCCGCCGGCACAAACCAGCGATAGGCCGGATCTTCTGATTCGTCAAAGCTCTCGCCGCCATCGCTGCTGTACGCGCCGCCGCGGGTACCGGGGGCGGCCCCGTTCTGGTCGCGCGTGTTGAAGTACAGGCGACCATCGTTGAGTTCGACGACGGTCGTCTCGTTCGCCTTGAGATCGTCGTCGTACGTGTCGTCGATCGCCCCCAAACGCCAGGTCTGACCGTGATCGTCGCTCAGGATCGCCTGCACGCCTTCCAGTCCGCGGTCCTGTCCACCGCGACCCAGCCGGTGGTCCGCGGGGACGACGAGCCGCCCGCGGTGGTCGCCGCGCCGCAACTGAATTGAATGTCCGGGCCCCGTCGCATACCAGCCCCACCCCTCCCGCCTGACGTCGGAAGTGATTTCGCGTCGTGCGGACCAGGTCCGCCCGTGATCGTCACTGCAAGCCACAAACACGCGATCGTTCTCCAGCGTAAACGGGAGCCAGATGCGGCCCGGGTGTTCGGGATCCAGCAGGTCCACGACCGGTGCGGGGTTACCGACCGTGATCGGGGGCGGGTTCTCGGGGAACAGTTCGCGGAAGTCGTCATTCTCCTGCACTACCTGCAGGTCCTGCCAGGTCGCCCCGCCGTCCGTGGACCGCTTCATCACCAGGTCAATCGCGCTGGCGTCCCCCCCTTCGCGCGCTTCGCAGAACGCCAGCAGATCACCGTTGGCCGCCCGGAGGATGGCCGGGATACGAAACACGTTGTAATTCTCGGTCCCGTTCCGAAACACGGTGACGGCCTCAAAGTCGCCAGCCGCTGCCGGGACGCCGCACGCGCAGACGGAGGCGAACATGACACCAGAACGAACGCACGGGAAACGCATCAGTCACCTCTCATCAGGTCAGCCTGATCCCGCGGCCAACCGAATCGCAGCAATCCGGACAGCCACGTCACAGTCTCCTCGTTACCGGGGAGCACTGCAACGTTGCGCACGTCCGCCGCATCACCAGCAATGGCCGGGCAGTCGACGGTCCAGTATCGAAACCGCTTTGGTCATTGGGCGGACCTTGCGCCCTATGGAACGCACCTGGTTTTCCGGGCTGAGGGAGGCCTGGCCACAACAGCAAGAAACGCCGTGATCCTCACGGCGGAAGGGAAATGGCTGCCCCGATCCGGGTCAGGTTCCGCACCGATTGCACGGCACTGCGTGCCATTTCCCCCGACGGGAACGAACTCGCGTAGCCGTCGTGGTGTCATGTCACAACAGAGTATCCGCGGTCAAGGGTACACGGCGCAGCCCCGCGCGCGCTGTCGCCGTCCCTTGACCCTGCGCGGCACGGTACGCCAACCCGGCCGAGCGGCCAGGCTTAAACCCTGGTGATTGAGGGTTCGAATCCCTCCCGTGCCAGTCCGAACGGGTCGAGGGTTGAGGGACGAGGGTCCGGAGATTACGAGGCAGTAGAGACTGCCGGTTGAATGCATTGAATGACCATGGGCGAGTTGCCGTTCACACTGATTGATGATCGCGAACCTGTTTTGACTCGACGTCCCACACGTAGAGTTGCCGCAACGGGTATTTGCCGCGGGTCGGATCGTCGTGGGTGCGTTCCGGATTCATGGCGATCACGACCAGCGTGCGACCGTCCGGAGGCCAGGTCTGGACGGCACTCCCGTCCGGCAGTTCCAGCGGACGCACTTCCCCCGTCTCTACGTTGATGGCGAAGTTCTCATGCCGCTCGCCCGACATGCGGTAGGCGAGCAATTCCTTTCCCGAGGGATGCCAGCCGCATAACCACGCATCCTCCGCCAGCATCCGTGCCTCCTGTCCCGGCTTTTTGATCCAGAGACCCGCGGAGCGAATCACACCGTCGACGGGCTTCACGGTTTCCGCATTGATGGCGAACGTCCGGCCGTCGGGCGCAACCCGTCCGCCAATCGGGATGGGACGGTCGAACTTCAACTCCAGCCGCAGGTCGGACCCGTCTGGCTGCATGCTGATGATCCGGGTCGCCTGTGGCTCCTCGTCTCCCTCCGTGCAGCCGAAAAAGACCAATCGACCGGCCAGCGGTGCATCGGAACCCGGGTCCGCCAGCAGCATCCGCGCATCCAGATACGGAAACGCCAGGATCATGAGCATTCTCAGGACACATCGCCGGCAGTCGAATCGAGGACGGAGCATGATCATGACCTGCAGCTTCCTGAATAAACATGAGTGCTCGCTGACGACGCCGGATTCTACGCACCTGGAATCAGATGAGTTGGACAATTCGGGATGAACCTCCGCAGAACGGTCATTGTCAGAATTGGGAGAGTCCACTCGATCCCGTGGTCCAACGGAACGACACCGGCCCGACATGCCGGAGGCGATGGTTCAACTCCATCCGGGATCACTGGCCTGATGGTGAAACGGACATCATCCCTCGCTTCTAACGAGGTGTTCCGGGTTCGAATCCTGGTCGGGCCGCTGCAGAGTTGAGAGGAGAGAGCGAAGAGTCGAGAGATCAAGCCATCGTTCCTGTGGATGATGGAACGGAGCGGCTGAGGGACGAAGAGCAACCAGGAGCGGACCCTGGCCGTCCGCATCACGCGGGCGGGCTGGGACGAGGCGCTGGCGGCCGGCGTGCTCACCAGCTTTGTGCCCGAGGTACATGCCAATCTCGATGTGTGGCGTTCCGCGTTCGGGTCGGCCGCCGTCCACGTCCAGTGGGACCCGGAGCGGTCGATCCACGGCAGGAAACTCGAATGCCGTGCGATCCAGGTGGGCATCAGCCGGCACTGGACGCGCGAGATCAGAGACCTCACATCGTTCGTCGCGAAGTTGCGACGCTTGCGCCAGGAAGGGCGCCATGCCGACGCCCGTGAGTTGTTGCCGCGTGAGCGGGTCTACACTGCTGGTCGCGCCGTCAAACGTCGGCTGGGATTGACGTGACGCCTCCACGCGTGCCGGAGTTCCTCGCGAACCCTCCGGACGTCTCATGTGTCTACGCACTGCAGGAACGCCCGAGACGGTTGGCCGTTGCCGCGCTCTGCAGGAGATACCACCATGAGACTCAACACAACTCGACATCGCACTGCTCGCAATTCCGCTGCCGGGGGTAACCGCATTGCGCATCTCCCGCGGCCCAGCGGCGTCCAGCGACTCGTCGTCCATAAATGGCGGCAGTATCACCGGCGCAACGGTGCCTGGCACGTCGTCGTGCTCCGACCGGCGCCCCAGGAGCCGGCCGGCTGTGTCGACGCGCTGCAGGGACGGCGCGTGGCGGAGATCGCCGTTTCCGAGCGGATCCGCGCGTACGGCCACAATGCCTACGCCCATTCCTGCCGGCCGTGCAACCAGCACGAACTCGATGAGGTCCGTTGTTTGTCCTCAGCGGCGCTTGTGTCGCATCGACAGGGGATCGCATGAATTGGATCGGTCCCGAACTGAGTGAGTGACCCGGACGCTTCAAGCGTCCGGGTTACGAACGTTCTCCTGCCACTGTCTCCTGGCCGGTGGCAACTGCCCCTGCTCACATCGGGTGTTCTCCGGATACGGCCGACTTTCGTCAGCCCCATGGTCTTTTCTATCATGCAGGCCTTCGTAATCGGGCGAAAACCGCGGCCGGCGAACCCTGGATCGGAGCCGAAATCCATGCCTGGTCCCCTCGAATCCCTCATGGCCACCGGCACCAAGCTGTGGCTCGACAGCGTCGACCCCGATGCGATCCGCGAGAACCGCGCCCTGGGCGCTACCGGCGCCACGTCGAACCCGATCATCCGACCTGATCAAGACCGGCCGGTTCGACAACCAGCTCGCCGCGCTGCTGGCCGAAGGTCTCGACGACGAAGCAGTTGCCTGGCAGATGACCGACCGACTCGTCCGGTCCGCACAACAGGTGTTTCAGCCGGTGTGGGAGCAGACGTCCGGCGACGACGGCTACGTGAGCTTTGAACTCGACCCGCTGCTGGAGGACGTTGACTGCAAGCTCCCGGTTGCGGAGAAACGGGACCGCTACGTCGCGCTGGCCCGCAAATGGTCGGCGGGGCACACGAACCGCATGATCAAGGTCCCCGCGACGGAGGGGGGGCTGGCCGCCCTGGAGGAGATCGTCGCCTCCGGCGCGACGCCCAACATCACACTCATTTTCTCCGACCGGCAGTATCGCATCGCACGCGACGCGGTGTGGCGCGGCGCACAGCGCCGCAAGGACCCGCGGTCGCTCAAATCGGTGTACAGCATCTTCATCAGCCGCATCGATGTGTACACCGAGAAGCACGTCCCCACGCTGTCGCCCGCAGCGCAGGGGGAGGTCGGCATCGTCAACGTGAAGCGGATCTGGAGCGAGAACCAGCAGTGGTGGCGGGACAAGAAGCTGCCGCGCAGCCAGGAGATCATCTTTGCCAGCACCGGCACCAAGAAGCCCGACGATCCACCGGACAAATATGTCGCCGCACTGGCCGGATCGGACATTCAGACCAATCCGCCGGCGACGAACGCCGCCGTGCAGAAGCTGAGCGGCAAAACGTTCGCGCGGACGGTCGACCGCATGCCGTCGGCCGACGTGCTGGCGGACATCGACGCCAAGGTCGATTTCGCGCGGATGGAAGCGGTGCTTATGGAGGAGGGGTTGAAGAAGTTCGCCGACCCGCAGAAGGGGCTCATCAGGCTGATCGGGGAGAAGCGGGCGGCGATGCGGAAATGACGAATTTCGCCGCGTCGCGTTCAGCGGCGAAACGCCCTCGGCAGATGACGAACCAATGACGAAGCACGAAATCCGAAGCGTCGGTTTCATTCCAGCGCCCGGGATCAGGGTATTGTGATTCGGCATCCGACATTCCTTCGTCATTTGATTTTCGACATTCGACGTTTGATTCCGGATGAGATGATCGATTCAAACGAGCTGCAAATCCGCGTCCGCTACAGCGAGGCGGACCCGATGGGCTTCCTGCACCATGCGCAGTACTTCAGCTACTTCGAGATGGGCCGCATGGAGTTGTTCCGGGCGCAGGGGGGCGACTACCGGGCGATGGAGGCCCGCGGGTATTTCATGGTGGTGGTGCACGTGGAGTGCGACTTCAGGAAGCCGGCCCGCTTCGACGACCTGCTGACGCTCAAGACACGGGTACACCGGCTCTCACCGGCGAAGCTGGAACACGCCTATGAATTGACGCGTGGTGGCGAGGTGCTGGCCCGTGCCCGCGTGGTCCTGGCGTGTGTCGACCGCTCAGGACGGGTCCAGCGGATTACAGAGGATGTGCTGTACGGGAACGCGATGGCGGGAGAGGACGAATAAGCCGGCCGCGGGGAGAGAAACTCAGGGAAATGTACGGCCTTCGGTTTCCGGCCCGATGCGGCTCGTGATACAATCGGCCCCACCGTGGGCGGCACAACATGCGGCACAGGACAGCGATCCAGAGACAGCACTCTCATACCGGGAGCCTTCCTGCGTTCCCACGATCGGCGCGGCCCGGCAACAACCGTGTCGTGCGGACGTCCGTGGCGGAGGACAGGCTTGTGGTCCGCAAACCCGTACGGCATGATCTGCATACGCCGTTTCTCTCGTACACCGGATTCTGACGCTGTTTATGACTTCGCAACCGACCGTGACTGAGGGCCCTGACGCTCCCGAGACTTCGTCTCCCGAAGCCACGGCTCCACCGAATGTGTCTGCGCCGCAGGACTCGGCAACGCCTGGACAGGAAAACGGCGAATCGGGAGGAAAGCGGCGAGTACGATTGAATCCGACGTTCGACCCGCAACAGGTCAAACCGGTGCCGTCACTGGCTGTGGCGTCGTCTCACCCCGTTTCTGCTCCCAGCGCGCCGCCGGTGATCGTTTCGCATTCGGCTCCGGAACTGCCGGCCGAGCCGGCGACGCCGAATTCAACACTGACCGCGGCCGCGTTGGACGAAGAAGGGCCCACGCTGCCCGTCGTGGAGGAAGGGATCACGCTGCCGCCGGAGTCGGCCGAAATCGTCACGGCCGCCTTGCCGGCGGTCGAACTGCCCACGCGGGAGGACCTCGACGCCGAGATGGAGGCAGAGATTGCCGCCGCCCTGGAAAGTGGGGAGATCGGCCCGGCGGCAATTGCCGCGCCTCCGTCAGAATCGGACGAGGCGAACGAACTGCCGGTTCCGGTGACGGATGAGACGCTCACGGAAGGGACCAAACTCACCGGCACAATCCAGTCGGTCCACGACGACAACGTGTTCGTCGACCTGGGCCTGCGAATGTCGGGCGTCGTCTCACTGCGGCAGTTCAGTACGAACAAGCCGCCTGTCGTGGGCAAACGGTTGGAAGTCATCGTCAGCAAGATCGACGAAGCGGAGGGGCTCATCAGTTGCACGCTGCCGCGCCGGGCGGCCCGGATCTCCGGCGACTGGAGCGCTCTGGCTGTCGGCCAGACCGTCGAGTGCATGGTCACCAAAACCAACAAGGGGGGCCTCGACGTGACGGTGAGCACGCTGCGGGGCTTTATGCCGGCAAGCCAGATCGACCTGGGTTATGTGGCGGACCTGGAGACGTTCGTCGGCCAGAAACTTCCGGCGCGGGTGACGGAGGTCAATCCGGGGCGACGACGGCTGGTCGTCAGCCGCAAAGCGCTGCTGCTCGAGGAGCGCGCCGTCGCCGAGAAGGACATGCTGGAGCACCTGGAGCAGGGGCAGACACTGACCGGGCGCGTCAAAACCATCAAGGACTACGGCGCGTTTATCGACCTGGGGGGGATCGACGGTTTTCTGCACATCGGCCAGATGAGCTGGGTGCGGATCCAGCATCCGTCCGAAGTGCTCAGCGAGGGACAGGACGTTGAGGTCAAGGTGCTGTCGGTCGACAAAGAGAAAAAGAAAATCGGCCTGGGGATGCGGCAACTGTCTGCGAACCCGTGGACGACGGCCGAGGCGAAGTACACCAAGGGGACGACTGTCACGGGACGCGTCACGCGGACGGAGCCGTTCGGCGCGTTTGTCGAACTGGAACCAGGCGTCGAGGGACTGGTCCATATCAGCGAACTCGACCATAAGCGGGTGCGGCGCGTGACCGAGGTGCTCAATGTCGGACAGACGGCGACGGTGCAGGTGCTGGAAGTCGACCCGCAGAAGAAGCGGATCAGTCTCTCGGTCAAGGCCCTGATGGCGAAACCGGAAGAGCCGAAAGACGAAGACCTCGCGCCGGGGGCTGGACAGACCTACGAGCGGAAACGGAAAGAACCGCTGCGGGGAGGCATCGGCGGTAGCGCACCGGGCGGGTTGTTCGGCGACCCGCGCAAGTTCACGTGACGGCCGTGAGACGGACCCGGCGACTGCGCGATCGCCCACACGTCGTTTCCCGCGCAGTCGGATGCTATTCTGTCGGATCGACCTGGCCGCTGCGGCGATCCGATCGACGATGACGCTGCCTGGCGGTGGTTCCGCAGGCCGAATCCGAAAACGCTTCTGTGTCCGATCCACTTCCCGACCAGAACGACCTGGCGCCGATCGCGATCAACGTGCTGATCGTCGACGACGACGAAGCGCATGCGCAAGCCGTGGCCGAGAGCCTGGAGCGAATGCACTGCGAGTGTACGATTGCCACCACGGGGCGGCGCGGCATCGAGCTGATCGAAAGCGAAAACTTCGACATCGTCATCACCGACCTGCGAATGGAGGACGTCGACGGGCTGGCGGTGCTGAGTAAGGCGAAGCAGGAGTTGCCCGAGGCGGAAGTCATCGTGCTGACGGGCTACAGCTCGGTCCACTCGGCGGTGACCGCGATGCAGGGAGGGGCGTACACCTATCTCACCAAGCCGCTCGACATCCAGGAACTGCGGAGCACGGTGGAAAAGGCGTCGAGCCGCATCCGGCTGATCCGCCGCAACGCCGCCCTCAGCCGCCGGCTGGATGAGAAGTTCGGCTTTGAGGGGGTCGTCGGCAACAGCCCCGCGATGCACAAGGTGATTGAGCAGCTCAAGAACCTGGCGCCGACCGAAACGACGGTGCTCGTGCTGGGCGAGAGCGGCACCGGCAAAGAACTCGTGGCGCGGGCCCTGCACCAGAACAGTCCACGGAAGGACAAGCCGTTTGTCCCGCTGAACATCTCCGCGCTGCCGGAGAGCATTCTCGAAAGTGAACTGTTCGGGCACGAACAGGGGGCGTTCACGGGGGCCGCGGCGCGGCGGATCGGCAAGTTCGAATATGCCAACGGCGGCACGCTCTTTCTGGACGAAGTCGGCGAGATGCCGATGGCGACGCAGATCAAGCTGCTGCGCGTGCTGGAAGACCGCAAGATCACGC
>CAZWGW010000040.1:15375-18528 GCA_964633565.1 uncultured Planctomycetaceae bacterium | reverse complement strand
CGTTTGAACCCACACGACTGCGGCTCAGGATCTCAGACCTTGACCGGCAGATCGACGAGCTGTTCTCGTCATTCGTCAATTGGCCCCAGAAAGGCGCGATTGGTGCGGAGGAATGGAAACCTGCCATCGACGCGTACGAAAACGACGACGCCTACCTGTTTGTGGCCGACCTGCCCGGGGTCAAGGCTGAAGACCTGAGCGTGCGAGTTGACGCGGACGGCCTGTCGATTTGCGGCACGCGGACATCGACCGAACGAGTGCAAACGGGGCGGCGTTTGTGCGTCGAACGCCGCTACGGCGAGTTCTGCCGCCGGTTTCCACTCGCACAACCCGTCGACGCCGACGCCATCCTGGTGACGCAGGAGCAGGGCGTCTACCGTATCCGTGTGCCCAAACGTCAGCGCGACTGAGCGGCGGCGCTACGGAACCTTTCGCCTCCGACCGGCCAGATTCGAGGTGCTTCATGCCCGGCGACCTCAACCTCTGCAAGCTGACGCTCGATCAGGTCCGGTTCGAGACCGCGCCCGACCAGTTGGGCTTCGCCGACACATCGGAGTTACAGCCGCTGGATGCCATCGTCGGCCAGCCGCGGGCGACCGAAGCGCTCGACCTCGGCGTGGGAGTGCGGCATCAGGAGTACCACATCTACGCCGCAGGGCTGACAGGCACCGGCCGCCTGAAGCTCGTGCAGCAGGCGCTGCAGGAGCGGATCGGCGCCGCGCGCATTCCCGACGACTGGGTCTACGTCAACAACTTCAACGAGCCGGATCGGCCGCTGGCGATCAACCTCCCCGCGGGACAGGGGCGCGAACTGCGCAGTGCCGTCCAGACACTGATTGAAACGCTCGTCGAATCGCTCCCCAAAGCGTTCCGCGAGGAGGACTTCAGCCGCGAGCGCGACCGCATCGGCGAGCAGTACCGCAAGAAAGGGGAGGAGATCTTTCACGAACTGGAGACGCACGCCGCCGAACACCAGATCGCCGTCAAACAGCTCCCCGATGGGGAAGTCCTGTTCATTCCGCTCAAGGACGGCAAGCCGATGTCGCCAGACGAGATCAAACAGCTCTCGCCAGACGAGTTGGAGGAGCTGCAGCGCCGCCAGGAGCAGATGCTGCAGACCGCCGGCAAGCTGCTCGAGCGGCAGCAGGAGATGCAGTTGCAGCTCACGGCCGACGTGCGGCAGGTCGTGCGTTCATTCGCCACACGGCTCGTCGCGCCGCTCGTCGCCGCCATCGCCCAGCGGTTCACGATCCCCAAACTGCTGCAATGGCTCGAGCAGCTTCAGCAGCACATCGTCGATCATCTCGACCGCTTTCGCCTCCGCGATCAACTGCCGCCCGAAAAGCTGGGCGAGCTGCTCGAAGGGCACGACCTCTATCAGCAGAAGCCGTTCCTCGATTACCACGTCAACGTGCTGGTCGACAACAGCGGCCTGCCGCGGCCGCCGGTCGTGATTGAATCGGCCCCCAACTACAAGAACCTGTTCGGGACAATCGAGCGCATCGTGGACCGCTACGGGCGGGTCACCACCAACTTCACCCGCATCAAGGCCGGCAGCCTGCTTCGCGCCAACGGCGGTTGCCTCATCTTCGACCTGCTCGACGCGCTGACCGAGCCGTTCGTCTGGAAGGAGCTGAAACGCACCCTGAAGGCCGGTGTCATTGAGATCGAAGTCTACGACCCCTTCGCGATGTTCACCGTCTCTGCCCTCAGCCCCGAGCCGATCCCCCTCAACGTGCGACTGGTCGTCGCCGGACCGCCGCTCGTGTACCACCTCCTTTGCCTCTACGACGAAGACTTCTCGCGGCTGTTCCGCGTGAAGGCCGACTTTGACGTCGAAATCCGCCACGAAGCGGACGGCGGCCGCCTGTACGGCCAGTTCGTACGAAAACTGTCCGACACGGAGGGGACGCTCCCCTTCTCCGCGGGCGGCGTGGCCGAACTGCTCCGCGCCGGCGCCCGTCTCTCCGGCGACCGCCACAAACTCTCGACCGAGTTCACCCTCATCGGTGACGTCGTGCGCGAGGCCGACTACTGGGCCCGCAAGGAATCGGCAGACCGCGTCACCGAACAGCACATCCAGACCGCCCTCAATCGCCGCATCTATCGGTCGGACCTCCTCGCCGAAAAGATCCGCGACCTGATCGCCGACGGGACGCTGCTGATTGCGGTTCAGGGGACAGCACCGGGCCAGGTCAACGGCCTGGCCGTCTATAACCTCGGCGACTACGCCTTCGCCCGGCCGTCCCGGGTCAGCGCCAGCGTCGGCGTCGGCGCGCACGGCATTGTCAACATTGAGCGCGAGAGCCGCCTCAGTGGCCAGACGTTCGACAAGGGCCTGTTGATCCTGGAAGGTTACCTGCGGAACCAGTACGCGCAGCGCAACCCCCTCTCCCTGTCCGCCGCCATTGCCATGGAGCAGAGTTACGGCGGCATCGACGGCGACAGCGCGTCCGTCGCCGAGTTGCTGTGCCTGCTCGGGGCGCTTGCCGGCACGCCGCTCCGCCAGGACGTCGCCGTCACCGGCTCGATCAACCAGGCGGGACAGGTTCAGGCCATCGGCGCCGTCAACGAGAAAGTCGAAGGCTTCTTCGACGTCTGTCAGGCCGGCGGCCTGACCGGCTCGCAGGGTGTCTGCTTTCCAAAAGCAAACACCAGGAACCTCGTCCTGCGGCCCGACGTAGTGCAGGCCGTCGAACAGGGAAAATTCCACCTCTGGGGGATCGATCACGTCGACCAGGCGGTCGAACTCTTCTCCGGCATCCGGGCCGGAAGCGTGGAGCAGCCCGAGACGTTCCACGGCCGCGTGCAGGGTCGGCTCACCGACATGCTCGAATCACTGAAGAAACACCCCCCCGGCCAACAGGTGTTTGTCACCCCCGGCGCCGCACCCGCGGCGCCTCCTCCCGATCCCCGACCGCCGTTGCCCGGGCGAGACGGCGGCTGACCATGTTCCCCATCCACCACGCCCGTTTCCTCGCTCCGGACATCAGGTTGTTCGAAATCGAGGCCCCGCGCATCGCCCGCAAACACCAGGCGGGGCAGTTCGTCATCGTCCGCATCCACGAGCACGGCGAACGCATCCCCCTGACGATTGCCGATTCCAATACCGATGCGGGCACGATCACGATTGTCGTCCAGGGGGTCGGCCTC
>CAZWGW010000040.1:351-15365 GCA_964633565.1 uncultured Planctomycetaceae bacterium | reverse complement strand
GACGCATTGCTCGACGTCGTCGGCCCGCTCGGCCAACCGTCGGACGTCCGGCTCTACGGCACCGTCGTCGTGATCGGTGGTGGAGTCGGCACCGCCATCGCCTGGCCCGCCACTGTCGCTCTCCGGCGGGCCGGCAACACGGTCATCGGCATCATCGGCGGCCGCTCGAAAGACCTGGTGATCCTCGAAGGTGAGTTGCGCGCCGCCTGCAACGAACTGTTTGTCATGACCGACGACGGCACGTGCGGCGAAAAAGGCCTCGTCACGCACAGGCTGCAACAGCTGATCGACTCCGGCCGCCGAATTGACCGTGTCCTGGCGATCGGTCCGATCCCCATGATGCAGGCCGTCGCTGAACTGACGCGGCCGCACGCCATCTCCCCCGTCGTCAGCCTGAATCCGATCATGGTCGACGGCACCGGCATGTGCGGCGGCTGCCGTGTCACCGTCGGCGGCCAGAGCCGCTTCGCCTGCGTCGATGGCCCCGAGTTCAACGCCCACGAAGTCGACTTTGCGAACCTGCTCCAGCGCAATCGCCTGTATCGTTCACAGGAACAGGCGGCATTACAGCAGTTGCAGGCCCACCCCGAAACCGCCCTCGAGATTGAGCGCGGCTGCCGCCTGCAGGAAGATGGGAATTGGAATGAATCTTCGTGTTGAGGATCACGGCCAGTGCCCTGATCTCCTGACGTTCGAGTCTGGCAAAGCCGTCAGTTGACGGACGGCACAAGGACCTCGGCGTTGAGCACCTGCTCGATCCGCCGCTGGCTGTCCTGCAGATGGGCGCGGCTGTAGTCGTCGAGCTTGAGCTGCTGCGACTGCAGTGCGGACGTCAGGCCGCCGCTCAGGCGGGCGAGGTGCACCCGAGCCAGCGTCCGCGCGTCGGGCGGGTAGTTGCTGGAGAGCACCAGGCTCGACAGTCGGGCCAGCGCGTCGCGCTGCAGGTTGCGGCGGAAGCTCGAGACGTACGGCTTGCGGTTGGTGAAGTCTCCCTGGGCGTCCGTGGCGAGCCATTCCGAGAAGACTCCGTCCACAAGCAGGTTGAGGTGCTCGGCCAGCGTGTAGGCCTCCTGGTCGGCGGGAATCTTGAATTCGTTGTCGAGCAGCCGCTGCAGCGTGCCGCCGTCGAGCAGTTGGCCCAGCATCTGCGACTGCATCAGGGCGACTTCCTGGTGGATGGGGAAATCGACGCGGCCGGAATCGTCAACACCCCAGTGGCTCCAGCGCGAGGCGGAGAGAAAGTTGAGCATCGTGCCGTCGTATTTCGGAGAGGCCAGGGCCGACTGCACGACGAGTTGCATCGCTTCCCGTTGCCGCGCCGGCTCCACCACCTGGAACGGCGGGCGCGCGCCGGCATCAGCCTTGTGGTCGCGATGGACGTACACGCCGCCCGGGAAACGGGACGCGAACAGGATCGCCCGCCAGTATTCGCGGAAGAGCAGGCCGAACGCCTGCCGCGCGCGCTGGTAACCCTCGCCGTCGGAGACGGTCTTCTCGACGACCTTGGGGACCATTTCGTCGGCGTGCTGGATCTGCCGGCGGACGAAGGCAATCGGGTCCTTGCCGAGGTCGAACCGGTTCGACAGCGGGTCCGGTGACGACATCATCGTGTCTTCATCCGTCGCGTAGTCGAGGCCCGTCTCGCCGGAGCGGGCGGCGATCTTCGCGAGTTCGGTCTTCTCGTCCTTGAGCGGTTTGTAGCCGTATTCGATCGCCCAGTAGTCATAGGGGCCGATCGTCTGCGAGTAATACAGACCCTGCGTCTCCTTCTTGGCGGAGATATTGGGGGGTGCGTAGTCCATGACGCTGGCGATCGTCCCTTCGGCGCGGGCGCGGTCGGAGTTCTCCGCATCTTCGAGCGTCTTCCAGGTGCTGGCCTTGAAGTTATGCCGCAGGCCGAGCGTGTGGCCGACCTCGTGCATCACGACTTCCTTGATCCCCTGGTGGACGAGTTCCAGCGGCAGGTCGCCGCGGGCCTCGACGTCGCCCCGGCCGATGAGCACAGTCGCGGCGAAGCCGATGTGCTGCTGCATCTCGTGGCCGTAGAAACAGAGCGCGGCGTGGCCGGCCGGATCGTGGACTGCTGCAGAGTCATCGAGCGGCGACCAGTTCGGCAGGAGCTGCTGCGCCTGGGCGGCGGTCAGCGTCTCGTATTTCTGCTTCCACGAATCGAGGAAGCTGGCGTCGAAGATGATGTCGGCGTCGAGGATCTGCCCGGTCCGCGGATCGACGCGGGAGGGTCCCATCGCAAAGCCGGCCTCGGATGTGATCCAGCGGAAAAAGTTGTAGCGGTTGTTCTCAGGGTCAATGTCGATGCCGTATTTCGCTTCCACGACTTCCTCATCCTCGACTTCGATCGCGCCCGAGAAGCCGATCTTTTCGTACGCCTTGTTCCATTCCAGGATGGCGGCCTTCACCGTGGGACGGAGAAAGACCGGGACGGTCTTCTCGACGTAAAACACGATCGGCTCTTTCGGCGGAGAGAGTTCGATGCCGGCGTCTTTCTTCTGCAGGTCCCAGCGGTTGATGTAGCGCACGAAGTGCTCGTCGTCGTCCTTGTCGGAGAAATCCTTGATCGCGGTGAGAAAGTAACCGACGCGGTCGTCGGCGGCACGCGGCTTGTACGAGCCGAGCGCGGGGAGCGTGCTGATGCTGTACTGCACGCTGATCTGTACGCCGCGCGGATCGGGGACCTTTTCCAGGCCGCCCCGGCCCGCGTAGACGGCGGCCACCTTGAGCTGCACATTCCAGGGATAGGCAGTTACTTTTTCCCACGTGGAGCGGTCCCTGACGAAGCCGAACCCCGGTCCGATCCCCTGGCCGATCTGCTGGTCGTCGCTCATGAAGATCGACGTCATGTCGACGAGGTCGGCCCCCTTGGGGGTCTTGGTGATGATGGGGAGCACGTACAGCACGCTGTCACTGTAGGAGAGTTCGACGGCGCGGGCCTCGGGGGTCTGCGAGTTGGCCCGGAACCGCACGTTGCGGCGCATGACGTAGATCTTTTCGCCGGACTTGCGGAAGGTCCAGATGATGTCGTCGCCGTCCCCCCAGCTCATGCCGCCGAGGACCATGCCGCTGCCGATGCCCCGGGCGATCGAGGTGAGGACCAGGTATTCCTTCTGCAGGTCGCCGCCGTCGAGTTCGACCAGGAGCTGCTGGTCGTTGTGGTAGAGGGTCCACATCTCCTCGCCGCCGGCGGCCTTTTGGGTCATGCCCTTGGTGACCTGCTCGAACTTGGAAGGCTGCTGCGGCTGTTGTGCTTCCTGCGCAAGCGACAGACCGTCAACCGAAAGGACAAGCCCGAGGGCCCATGCGCCGGCCAGGCAAATGCGAACCTTCATGTGTTCACTCCCGTATTGATTCCAGGATCGCGTGCGGATGAAGTTTAGCCGCAACCGCTCTTGTTGGCGGCGGGCGGCTCGTATGCTGCGCTGGTCGCGGACAATCGGCAGCACGGCGGCAAGCACTGGGCTGGTTGTGAGGCCGCGCTGTTTTCCGGCAACATGGCCGCGGAGAGGACCGACAGCCGTCCATAAGATTAGGTGGGACGGTCGACCGGGTGCAAGCGACGTTGAGGAGGTGAGGGCCGATAGCGGACGCCATCACTTGCCGGCCGCACGACGAGTCCGACGGATTGCCAGGCCGATGAGCCAACCCACGACGGGCCAGACGACGATCGAGGAGGCGTACGTGGCAAACAGGACCGGACCGACCGGGTCTGCCTCTGAGCCGATCAGGAAGAAACAGACTCCGAACCAGAACGGGAGACCCACGAGGAGAATCACGGACAGCACGCAACCGATCGCGAACCAACACACGACGGGATTTGCACCTCCAGTAAAACCGGGAGTTCCAGTCCGCCCGTTGACGGCACGACGCCGTTCGCCGCTGACCGTCACGTACTCGTCGTCGTCGTTCACAGAAGACATGGAGCGCGGCCCTGGATGCTCTGAATCACTACCGCAGCGACTCCACCTGCCGGTGCACCTCGCGGACGATCAGTTCTTCGACGTCTTCCGCCCAGGGGGAGGGCTGGCCGTAGTAGACCATCGAGCCGCCCCCTTCGTAGCGCCCCTCCCGCAGGACGCGGAGCGACGGGATGTAGGCCATGACATCGTTGGCGTAGCCGGCGACCCAGACGTCGTCGACGCCCAGTTCCGTCTTGAGGCGGATCGAGTAGTCGACGACCACTTCGCCGCCGAGAATCAACCAGGCCGGACCGTCCCCCAGACGCCACGCCTGCACAGGATAGGGGTAAGTCGGGCTGAGCCCTCCGCGGGCGTCCCACTGTTTGAGCAGCCGGGCGGCGCGCCCTTTTTCGTAGTTGTCGCCCGTGACTGCAGTCTCTTCCAGCTTTGCGCGAGACGGCAACTCGGCGAAGCGGAGGTCGATCTCGTTATACGTGGTTGCAATTTCACCGGAGAGCGGGCGCATCGCTCCGGCGAGCACTTCGCCGACCGAATCGGCGAGTCGTTTGCCGTATTCCTGCGCAAGTTCGACCTGGCGCCGGGGGAGGGGGTTCTGGTCGGCGCCGCAGCCCGCCCAGAACATCGCCACCGTTCCCGGAGACTCCTGCTCCAGGGCGAGCATCGCAAAACCGGGATAGTCCCCCGACCATTCATAGAAACTCAGCACGGTCGCATGGCAGGCGTAGCCGAACAACACTGCCTTGAGTTTCTCGCCCGACTTGACCGCGAGCACCGGAACATCGTGATCGACCGGTCCCTGGAGCAGACCTTGTGCGCGCAGTTCAGGGACTTTCGCTTCCTCGTTATTTCGGCGGTTGACGGCGAACGTCGACCGGCCGTTCCCCCACGACAGCGCCGCCGGCTCCAGGTCTTCGACGGCTGCGCCGACGACCTGCACGACGTCGCGAATGAGGTGCGCAGTGTATTCGTCGATCAGCCGCCACTGTTCCTCGTCGATCGTGTACATCGCCTTGAGGTTTGTCCCGACGACCGGTCCGGTGTGGGTGTGCGAACAGAGCAGCGCGACGTTGGCGAGCGGCAGTCCGTACTTGTCGCGCAACTGTTCGCGGATCGCGAGCGACGTGTCGCGATCGATGCCGACCAGGTCGAGCGAAACGGCGGCGATGCGATGTCCGGCGGGGTCTTCGAGCACGACCGCCTTGGCCCACAGGTCGGTGAGTTTCCCCTCGGCGGGATGATCGCGGCCGCCGTAGCCCGACATCCACATCAGGTGCTCTGGGGTAATGTTGGCGCGGGCGACGCCGGCCTGCCAGGTGTCGGCGGCCTCGATCGGCTGACAGCACAGCAGGGAGAACAACGCCGCCGTGATCAAAGCCGTGCGACGAAAGTACCGCATGCAACTCCTCACAAAAGTCAACGACGGCAGTTCCGTCATGTCAGAATTCTACTTCGTGGCCGTCATCACGAGCGGCGAGCCGCTGATACATACCGATTCTGCCTGCGGACGCAGGGGCTGAATCAATTGAGTCGGCAATGAAGCGCACGGAGCCATCGCAGATCAGGAAGTTCACTCCGCCGGGGTGGAGGCTGGAAAACGACGAATATCCTGTGTTGAGCCACGATCCGTGGCTGCAATCAGTGACGAGGTCGTCTTCGTTCTGGTTGCCGGTCACGCCGGACCAGATTCCCGCGCCGCTGGTGACGCAGCGCTCCCCCACAAGGAACGTATTCGAAGGGCCGTCCGTGAATTCGCGCACACGGACGCGGCTGTTACACCAGAAGACGCCGTTGGCCTTTTCAGGAGTGGGAAGTGTGCCGGGCCAGGACTCACTCGTCTGTGCCGGGAGCCAGCGGGGAAGCGGTGTTGTGCCGAAGTTCCCGGAGTAGTTGGCCGTCGGGAACCCCCCACGGAGCGGATTCATGAGGTCCATCCTGTCCGAGGGGCAACGGTAGACGAGGATGACCAGGTCGAGCGGCTTCACGCCGGCGACCGGGGGCCGGTGGAAGTCGATCTGGTTATACGTCGGAGCGTGATCGAGGTAGGGCAGGACAAACGACAGCCAGCCATGTCCGGCGGGGGACGGCGCGTCCCAGCCCTTCTGCACCCATCCGGGAGGGAATGCCGCAAACGTATCGTGATAATTGTGCAGCGCAAGACCCAATTGGTGCAGATTATTCTTGCAGGCCAGGCGCCGTGCGTCCTCGCGCGACTGCTGCAGCGCAGGGAGCGCGACGGATGTCAGCAACGCGACGATTGCCAGCGCAACGCTCAGTTCCACGATCGAGAAGGCCCGTCGACGCCGAAGTAATGGTTGCATGGTTGATACTCCCTTACGGGGTCGTCAGCCTCAGAACTCGACCTGCTCGCCGTCCGCGCGGTCGGCCAGACGCTGATACATGCCGATGCGCCCGGCGGACGCCGATGCCGAGTCGATCGTGTCCGCAATGAAGTGGACGGAGCCGTCGCACATCAGGAAGTTGGCGCCGCCGGCGTGCAGGCTTGAAAAGGACGAGTAACCCGTGTTCAGCAACGATCCCTGACTGCAATCGGTCACGGCGTCGTTCTCGTTCTGGCTGCCGTTGACGGCTGGCCAGATCCCCGCCCCGCTCGTCACGCACCGTTCCCCGACCATGAACGTGTTGGAGGAGCCATCGGTGATGTCCCGGATGCCGATCCGACTGTTGCAGCACATGATGCCGCTGATCTCGCGCGGCGTGTCCACGGTCCCCGGCCAGAATTCGCTCATCTGCGCCGGGAGCCAGCGCGGCGGCGGGGTCCGGCCGAAGTTGCCTGAGTAGTTCGCCGTCGGGAACCCGCCGCGCACGGGATTCGTAATCTCCATCGTGTCCGATGGACACCGATACGCGGTCACGGGCAGGCTATACGGGTGCGCGTCGGGGACCGGCGGGCTGTTGAAATCGACCTCGTTGTACGCCGGCGCGAGGTCCACGAACGGCAGGATCCTCGTCAGCCAGCCGTGCCCCGCGTCGGATGGCGCGCTCCAGTCCGAATGAACCCAAGCCGGAGGCATTGCGGCATAGACGTCGTGGTAGTTGTGCAGCGCCAGGCCGATCATGTGCAGATTGGCCTTGCAGGCGACCCGCCGCGCGTCCTCGCGCGCCGACTGGAGCGCGGGGAGCGCCACGCTGGTCAGGAGTCCGATCATGGCCGATGCGGCGGTCAACTCCACCAGCGAAAATGCCGTGCGCCGTCTGGGGGACGTCTTCATGGCCGCACCTCCCCGGATTTGACGGACTGCACATCCAGCGCGGGCTGTTGCGCCGACGCTTCCATCAGGTCGTCGGAAATCTTCAGGATCCGCCACTGTGTACCGATCCGCTCCAACTGGAACTGCCGCGGGTCCGGCTCGGGCGTCTGGTTCGGGAGGACCGGCGGCTGATTCTTGAGCTGGGCCGCGACCGATTCCCGGATCGGGCCGGCCGCATTGAACAGGCGCCAGTGCCCCTCCACCTGCTCGAACCGCAGAGTGCGTTCGAGGGCGTTCTTCCCGGCGGGCGGCAAGGTAATCGTGGCCACCGTCCCGGTCGCGTCCATGACGGGAGTCGCCTTGGCTGCGGCCTGGAGGTCCGCGATCATCCGCGTTTTCATATCCGGATTTTCGGAGAGTCGCTCCAGAACCTCGGCGTACGGCTCCGCGCCGCGCAGCCGCTGGACTTCTCCGATCGGGAACATGTTTTCGATGAATGCTTTCACGTCGTCCGCCTGCAGCGCCTGCGCGGCCTGTTCGAGCACGCTGGCGAGTTCGCCGGAGTAGCCCGGCACCGGTTCAGTCGAAAGTTCAACCGGGGCCGTCGCGCGCGTCTCGGGGATGCCGGGTGTCGCATCATCGGGAACAGCGGGCTCGGTGCCCGCCGGAGCCGGGCTCCGCCAGTCCTCCGGCACAGTGAACGTGGCCAGGCCGCCGTCGTCCGAAAGCTGCGGCGTCTGAGTCTCCAGATACTTCATGAGGTCGTGCAGTAACTGACTGTGCGGCGCATTCCCGAACTCGGCCGCGGCCTTGTCCAGCGCGTTCTGTTGCCGCATCTGGCGGAGTTCTTCGGTGGGGGCATAGTTCTCGAAGAATTCTTTGTACTTCTTCTGCTCCAGCAGCGTGAGCGCGTCGACCAGTGCCGCACGAACCTCGTCGGCGGGAGTCGCCGGCGTCGAAGGTGACGTGGCCGGTACGGCAGCCGCTGCAGTGCCGGTCGCGGGCGCCGTCGGCTGCCCATCGGGCGAGGTCGCCGGCGCCGCCGGGGCCGCTGCATTCGGTGCAGCAGGCGGCGGGCCGGCGGGAGGCGCCGGCGGGGTTCCGCCGCAACCGCTGATAACGAGGAACCATATTGCCGTGAGCGGGTGCCTCGCGGTGAGCCTGCGCTTGCCTGGCCTGCACATGACGAATCTCCTGCGGAAGGGATTGCGACCGCGATCAGTGGCAGCGTGCGGGACAAGTTTCTGGAGCGGCCCGGCGGGTCCCGCGGCCGGGCATCGTGGGAGTTGTCTGCCGGGATTCTGCCAAGCCGCGCCGGCAAGGGCAACCGTCACGCGGTTTCACGCGGTTGATTGCCCTGCCACACGCGGGGGAGTAGGCTGAGAACCCCCTTGCCCGAGGAGCGCTGCGCATGACGTGGACCGACGCCGCTGCAAGCCCGCCGCCGGAGCGCCCGACGTTCGTCCGCTACTTCGTTGTGATTGCCACGTTCCTGACGGCCGTACTGCTGTACCTCGACCGCTTCTGCATGAACTTCGCGCAGCAGTACGTCAAGGAGGACCTGGGGCTGACGAAACAGCAGATTGACTGGTGCATGTCGGCGTTTTTTGCGACCTATGCTCTGGCGCAGGTCCCCTCAGGTGGACTGACCGATCGCTTCGGTCCCCGCGTGATGCTGACTCTGTACGTGCTCGCCTGGTCGTTCTTTACGGCGGCGATGGGTTGGGTGGGGGGCATTGTCGGTCTGCTGCTGGTGCGAATGGCGGCCGGCGCCAGTCAGGCCGGCGCGTATCCCACGGCGGCGCGCATCGTGGGGCATTGGGTTCCGCTGGGCCGGCGCGGGCTGGCCAGCAGTGCGATCGCCCTGGGAGGCCGCGTAGGGGGCGCCGCCGCGCCGGTGCTCACCGCGCTTCTCGTGATCGCCTTTGTGCCCTCGAATACGTCGCCGTTGTTGACTTCCGACGATGTACTCGACGCGCACTTTCTCGGTGATCAGTTGCGACTGTCTGAGTCGGAGGCAGCCGAGGCCCATGCGGCAACGCAAGAGGCACGAACAATCGTCATGGTGGCTGGTCGGGTGTACCAGGGATTGCCGGCCGAAACGCGCGCCGTCGTCGATTCACTCGCGACGCGATACGCCGCCGACGAAGAGATTGCCCGGAGTCCTTCCCGCGAGTTCGGAGGGTACGATGAGTCCGTGCGCCGGCGGCTTGACCCGGCCTCGGCCGGTGACGTGGCGATCGTGGTCGAGGGGCTCAACCAATTCGTGAATGGACCGCTTCCCGCGCCGGCAGCAGAACTGGCGTTTCTCCCGCTGGAAGGCGAGGCAAAATGGCTGCGGAATCGCGGCGATCAACTCACCACCGAGGACCGCGCGCGACTGAATCGCCTGATCCTGGAAGCCGTGTTTCCGAACGGCGTTCGCAAGATCTACGTCCAGGGCTGGCGGCCGGTCATGCTGGTCTATGGTGCGGCCGGGTTACTGGTGGCGGGCTGGTACTTCGTTCAGGTCCGCAACAGCCCCGATGAACATCCACGTGTCAACGCGCTCGAACGAGACCTGATTGATGCCGGACGGCCGGCCGCACCGCGCAGTCAGGACGCCGGCCAGGCCACGGCCGTTCCGATGCGCGCCATCCTCCGCAATCGCAGCCTGTGGTTGCTCAACGTGGCCCAGTTCGGAACGAACATCGGCTGGGTGTTCCTGGTGACGTTGCTTGATCGGTACCTGGTCGAAGTACACCGCGTCCCCTACGTCGACCGCAGTTGGATGGAGATGATTCCCATCTTTGTCGGATGGGGGGGCATGCTGTCGGGAGGGTGGATCACCGATCGACTGACCCGGGGTCTGGGACTTCGCGCGGGGCGTGCACTGCCGGTCGGTTTGAGCCGGTTTGTGGCCATGGGAGCGTTCCTGCTCCTGTTGCTGGAGCCGTCTCCGTGGACCTGCACACTGCTGTTTTCCGTGGTCGCCTTTGGCACCGACCTCGGATCGCCGGCGGTGTGGGCGTACTATCAGGATGTCGGCGGTCGGTCGATTGCGGCCGTGCTCGGGTGGGGCAACATGTGGGGCAATTTTGGCGCCACGGTGTCACCGCTGCTGATCGGCTGGATCGCTCGCGAATGGAGCTGGAACGCCGCGTTTGCGACCTGTGCCGCGGCGTTCCTGCTGGCCGGCGTGTGCGGGCTGGCCATCGATGCCTCGCGGCCGATCGTCAATCTGACGTCGTCGAGCGACGCTGTGGACTGACCCGGACGTCGCGTGAACGCCGCCAGTTGCCGCTGAGCCTGATCCGTTTATTTGACGTCACGCACGGCGCCGACCGCCCGGCACAGCGCGGACTGCCGCCGCGCAATCCGCAAACCATGCGGAACGGAGAGCCCGAGCCGGGCTCGTTCGCCGTCTAACTCAAGCACTCGGATTGAGAGGGCCAGTTCCGGAATCAGGACCTGGTGCCGGACCTTGCAGGAGAATTCACGCATCGGGCGACTCCTTTCAACGCACGCTCCTTCCTCCGCGGCTTGAACGAATCCGCGTGCCGTGGTCGTGCAGGTCCGTTTCGGGCCGCACTTCCCGTACCAAAGCCGATGCAAGCGGCTGCCTGGGCTGCAACCCGTGACGCCGGAGCTACCTGCAATCCAAGGCGATTGCCGATCGGACCCCGGAGACCGGCTGACGCAGGTGTCCAATCGCGCGACAGTGCACGAAGCGTGTGTGCCGTAATGCGTCAGTCGCATCACTGGATACTGATGGTCTCGCGCACGAGGGGAGGATTCGTGCCGACCACGCTCATTGCGCGAGTTCCAGCACCGGTGCCGGGTTGGTCGCGATCTGGCTCCGGCTGCCAGTTCTGCCTGCGGCCCGTATTTGTGCCTCGTCCTCCCAGGACCATTGCAACGTCTCAAGTCCATCGAGCCACCCGGGGCGCTCCGCGACAATGTGGTCGACATAAGCCGGTGTGAGGTGCCGGCAGGCATGGACGCCGACGTATTCCAACCTGGGGAACGTTGTCAACGTCCTGAGTTGCGCATCATGAATTGGAGTATAGGCCAGGAAAAGGGTGCGAAGGTGAGGGAGCGCTTGGAGCGACTTGAATCCTGACCCGTAGATGCGGTTGTGGGACAAGTCCAGTTGTTCCAGCGACTCGTGCCGCCTGAGGTGCTGCAATCCTGCGTCCGTGATGTGTGCGTGATCAAGGCGGAGCTCCTTCAGGTGCGGAAAAACCTGCAGTCGCGGCAGATATGCATCATCAACGCCAGAGAAGCCAAAGGCCAGACCATGAACTTCGTCGAGCAGACCAATCGGGGCATCCTCTTCAGTCCCGTGCAGCCAGGACTTTGCGGAGCAGGTCCGGATCCATGCCGGCCCACGTTTCTCGATATCCATGGCCCATGCCCGCGGGCCGTCCGTAGTGGCCAATACGGTGACCCGCTCCGCGTAGGGCCGCCAGACCGTCAGATAGAGTGCCGAGACTCCCAGGAGTACGGCGACCACGATGAGGGTCCACAGTCGCGGAACGAAGCGCCCGCGTGACGATCGGCCGGACATCATTTCAATCTCATGGATCTTCGACTCAGGCAGTCCGCGTCCCAGTTGTTATTACGGACATGGCTGCTCCCCTGATAGAGGGAAATGCGCGCAGCCGCAGTCGTTCGATCGAAAGTCCGTGGCTGACAGCGCAAGAATCCAAGCCGGCTGTCCCCGGTCAGTGCGCGTCCGCCGGCCGTGGTCGTAACGAATGTGTGGTAACGCATCAGTCGCATCGCAGTACTGCGAGTGCATTCGCGTATGCGGGGGTGGCGCAGTTGATCTGCACCGGGACGTGCGATCGCGCGAGTCTCCGCCATCGTGGGACGATCGCGACGGCTGCGCCGCAATGTCGGGCTCGTGCCTGATCCCCGGGGTGCCTCCAACCTCAGTCGACGGTCAGCGGTGCGGAGGCGGTCGCCAGACTTCGGTCTGACACGTAGGAATCGTCCACAATTCCAGCCATCAATTCCTCGCGAACCACGCGCAGGCCGGCAGGAGCATCAAAAGCCAATTGCACCCGTCCGCGGCGCGTCGTCAGGACTCGAATCGTAACACTGATCTCCGGAAAGTGGACCGCCTGGCCCAGCTTGCGAGTGAGGACGAGCATTAGTCGAATCCCTTCTTGAACTGTTCCGCGATCACCGGAGCAGCGTGTCCTGTTGCAAACGCCGCCATCCGGAGGTTCAATGCCGGATGAACTGCACGCGGCGTGCCGGCGTTTTGCGACGATCGAGCCAATTCGACCAGGCGACTTGCGGCGTGATCGCCGGGAACATCTTGGATTGTCCGGCCCGGATCGCACCTGTTGTGTCCAGGATCTGAACAGCGAGTGCAGCATCTGTTCATTCGCACCGCCAGCGGCAGAAACGCCAGGCCGTGACGTCAATGGCTCGCGTGATGGACCGCAATTTGCGTCGCACGCGTGGTGTCGGGAGAATGGATCGATGGACCGGCTGGGCACACAGCATCAGAGAAGCTAGATTTGAGGTCAGCGGAGGGATCCCCTGCCCCAGAGGCCGTAGCGTGCTGAATCCACTGACGGAACGAAGTGGCAAGCTGTTCCCGCGTCGACGACTGACGGTGCAGGTTGTCTTGCCAGTCGCGCTGGTGAGCCTGCTCCTGCTCAGCCTGGGAGTGGGCGGCGCATGGTACGTGCACTCTCTGCAGCGCCGGACGTCGGAGTTGCTTTCACAGGAAATCTCCAGCATTCACACGGGAGAAGAACTGCTTCTCAGCCTGACCAGCATCCGGAACGTGTTGAATCGATTCCTGATTGCCGCCGAGGATCAGCCGGACGAGGCGCGTCGCCTGCTGCGCCAGGTCGGACCGAAGATTGGAGAGGCCCGCGACTGGCTGAATCGGGCCAGTCGCCTGGCGCAGACGGCTCAGGAACAGACGCACCTGGCACAGGTCGAACGGCATTTCGGTGAGTTCGGCAAGGCGTTTGACGAGGCCTTGGACCTGCGCGAGGAAGCGGAATTGCAGGCCGCAATCCAGCATCTTTCATCCGACGTCCTCGATGGCAACATCATCGCCCCGACGCAAGCCTTTCTGGACCTGAATGAGCGATCGGTCACACAAAGCGCCGCCGCCAATCGTGCGCTGGCCAGTCGGCTCTCCATCATTATGCTGGTGATCGGCGTTTGCGGTGCGGCCGCAGGGCTGGTGATGGGATACGGGCTGGCGCGCGCCATCTACCATGCGATGATCCAATTGAGCCTCCCGTTGCGGGCCGTCGCCGGGCAACTGCAGGTCGCGGATGACGCTATCACGGTGTCGGGAGACCTGGAGTTTGCGGACCTGGAACACATGTTGCAGGTGTTGTCCGACCGGGTCGCGGTGCTGGTCGATCAACTCACCCGCGCTCGCGGTGAGGCGTTGCGCGCCGAGCAGCTTGCTGCCGTGGGCCAGCTTGCCGCAGGACTGGCGCACGAGTTGCGGAACCCGCTGATGTCGATGAAACTGCTGGTGCAGGCCGCGGTTGCGGATAACGACGATCCACAACTGTCCCACCGCGACCTGGGCATCCTGGAAGATGAGATTGGACGATTGGAACAACTCGTGCAGACGTTTCTGGATTTTGCCAGGCCCCCAATGCCGCAGCCACGACTGCTGGACCTGGTCGATGTGGTCGCAGGAGTCACAGAATTCGTGTCGCGACGCGCTGCGCGGCAAGGTGTCGTGATTCATCGCTACCTGCCGTCGAGTCCCGTGACCATGCAAGCGGACGCAGGGCAGATGAAACAGCTCGCATTGAATCTGCTGTTAAACGCGCTCGATTCGCTTCCGAGCGGCGGCGTTGTGCAGGTGCGGATCGATGTGTCGAGTGCACGACCTGCGGGCGCCGCGACCGCAAAGACCGTCACACTCACCGTGCAGGATAATGGTCAAGGGTTGCCATCGCACCTGCGCGAGCGAATTTTTGAACCGTTTGTGACAACCAAGCCGAACGGAATGGGGCTCGGGCTGTCGATCTGCAGACGAATCGTGGAATCACACGGGGGAGCCATTGCGGTCGGATCGTCGCCGGCCAAAGGAGCGGAATTCGTGGTGCGTCTTCCCGCGCATGTCCCACTGGAGTCGGCATACGTTGGGGAACCGCTGCCAATCTCGGCGTGAAGGGCACTCCCATTGCCGGACGCAGACCATGGCCAAACTGCTGATTGTCGACGACGAACCGAACGTTCGCTATTCACTCGCGCGCGGCCTGTCACGCGACCGCTTTGAGGTGATCGCGGCCGAGACGGGGCGTGAAGGCCTGCAACTCGTGGCAGAGGCACAACCGGACGTGGCGATCTTCGACGTGCGTCTGCCGGACATGTCGGGCCTGGACGCGTTCGATGAGGTGTGCCGCATCGATCCGCGCCTGCCCGTCATCATCATAACGGCCGATTCCGCCACCGAGACGGCGATCGAAGCGACGAAACGCGGAGCCTTTGATTATCTGCCGAAGCCGGTTGACCTGGGCGAATTGCGACGGGTCGTTGCGCGAGCCTGCGAGCTGCGGCGCATGCGGAACATTCCAGCCGTCTTCGACCAGCCGGATTCACCGCCCGAAGCAGACCGCATCATCGGGCAGTCGCGAGCCATGCAGGAGGTCTACAAGGCGATTGGCCGCGTTGCGCCCCACGACGACACCGTTCTGATCCTCGGAGAGAGCGGCACGGGAAAGGAACTCGTCGCCCGGGCAATTTACCAGCACAGTCGCCGACAGGAGCGTCCATTTCTCGCCATCAATTGTGCCGCGATTCCCGAAACGCTGCTGGAGAGCGAACTCTTCGGCCACGAACGCGGCGCCTACACCGGCGCGGACCGTCGCCGGATCGGCAAGTTTGAACAGGC